>CAZALG010000317.1:0-2407 GCA_964485935.1 uncultured bacterium
TCCCAGGGTAAGAAACAAAAAACTGAAGACGATTATCAATTAGTTTGGCGACTAACTTACACACCCGGTACAATAAAAGCCATTGCGATTAAAGATGGGGAAAAACCACTTATAAAAGAGATAAAAACTGCCGGGGAGCCTTCAAAAATAGTCCTTGAACCTGACCGTAACCTTATTCGTGCCGACGGAAAAGATCTTTCATTCGTTACCGTAAAAGTTGTTGACGAGGAAGGAACGCTTGTCCCCCATGCTGACAACCTGATCAATTTTGACATACAGGGAGAAGGTTTTATTGTCGGAGTCGACAACGGATGTCAGACAAGTCACGAACCTTTTAAAGCAAATTACAGAAAAGCATTCAACGGCATGTGTCTTGTAGTCGTACAGGCAAAAGAAAAATCCGGAAACATTTCCCTGGAAGCCACTTCCGAAGGATTAATGCCTTCTATAGTTAATATAACGGTAAAATAGAAATTCTATTCTTTAATCATCAGAGGAACGAACACGAACTGAAAGGGAATATCCTTCCGACATATTCTTTTCAGCATAAAATGCATCTACCAGTAACCTGTAATCATCGTTAACAGGAGCATTAAGCGGCACCGTTAATTCTTTTTCTATTGTAATCTTGCGCGGAAAATCACCTTCTAACGCCCATAGAGTACTATCATATTCCTCGTCAGCAAACGCAGTATCAGCAATTTTGCTTGGTAACCAAAGAATTATTTTTAATTCACTTATTTCGTCATCAACATTTATGTCAGCCACAACCCTGAAAGTTTCTCCTTTTACAAGTATATCTTGTGCTTGTGGTTCAATTAAATGAACTACATGACCATCTTCAAAAAGACTGCAATTAGCAAGTAGCAACAAAAAAAATACTACTAATCCCAAACTTAATTTTTTCCTCATAATGCCTCCGTTTTTAATTGTTTAAACTATTTTTAATAAGTATTTATAAATCCATTTTGCAATCATACTTGAAACTATTTTTTGTCTTCTTTAGTATATATGACTGAAAAAATGACTTATAAGTTCCATGAAAATAAAGAATGCAGAATTCAGGAGCCAGAAGTCAAGAGTCAAAGGGGCGACCGATGACCGCAGACGGGAGACTGTATTTAGAAAAATAGAAATATGGAAAAATTGGGAAATGGGTATAGGGGGACTATTTCACTATTTTGCTATTTATCCATTTAACTTAGATTCAAAGAACCTACGTACCAGAATAGCATGAATAAAAATTTCTCGTTTGTTTTTTAACTCGAAACTAGAAATCTAAAACTTGAAAAAATATTGGGGGCAAAAATTACATACAATACTAATATAATATTGTTGAACGATGCCCCCTTATATTTTGATAGTTATATCTTTTTCAGATAACTCTTAGTTTGACCACTGAGAGCGGCCACCGCGAGGTGCACCACCTTCCGGACGGGGGCGTGCTTCATTCACGTTAAGCGTTTTCCCTTTAAGTTCTTTGCCGTTTAGACCGGCTATTGCGGCTTCTGCCTCTGTCTTTTCAGGCATTTCGATAAATCCAAATCCTCTGGGTTCACCTGTGTACCTATCTTTAATTATTCTAACTGAAGTCAGCTGTCCATAAGTTGCAAAAGCTTCATTAATATCTTCTTCAGTTACCTGTGACGAAATGTTACCTACGTATATATTCATGTTACCTCCTTTTAGGTTTGAATATTTACATGTTTTGTAAATGTAATTAGTTTCGAATACGATTTTATAGAAAACGTATTAAGATGTATAACCGGCAAAACCAGAAGGGAGATAAATGAGAAAACAAACAAATATGTACCTAGAGATCTTGGAGATTTTATAACCTACATTTACTGCTTCTAAAATACTTGATTTTCAAGAAAAGTCAAGGGGTAGAGTGAAAATAGTCAACAAAGAGAAAAAAACAATTTATTGAACCACAAAGAGTCTTAGAATGACTTTAATTAGATAGAATCTTTTTTGAATTAACTTAGATCCGAAGAATCTACTGATTTGTCAAGTGTTGAGATGCGACCCCAGAAACATATGGAAGAAAGCACTTGAAACACATTGCAGGACTTACCCTTATAGATTTAATAACGATAATTATAGTAATGTCAAGAGGAAAATAATTCAAAATTCAAGACCAGGTACCGTTATGTGCGGGTACCGTTATGTGCGGAGAACCGTTTTTGACTGGCGACTCGCGACTGATGACTGATGACTATATTTTCTTATTATTTCAAGGGTTTGTATATAAAGTTCTTAAATTTGACTTTACCATCACCTATAGAACAAAGGCCAAGTCGTAAACTCAAGAATCCGCCGAGAACATTATGATGATAAGCAGAGACTTCGAGAGAATTTTCTATTTTATTCCATTTTTCCCCATCAATACTGTAATACATATCAA
>CAZALG010000318.1:0-2377 GCA_964485935.1 uncultured bacterium
AGTTTAAACCCTGAAGAGAAAAATTCATGTTTGAATTTTCTTGAACTCTCCAGTCTTCCTTTTTCAGGTACTTTCCCATAATTCCTTCAACGTCTCTAAATACATCTTCTACCTTACGGGCCTCGTTTCTCTTCTCGCGATAAAGAATGTAAGCTCTGGCCACATCCGGTAATTTCCTTAGCATCAGGGTTTCTTCGACATAATTCTGAATTTCCTCTACAGTCGGAACGTTTCCGAGCTTGAAGAAATTCATATAAAGCGAAGTCTCAACTTGATTTGTAATAGCGTTATCGTCCTCTTTTGCACCTATAGCTTTAAGAGCTTTAGAAATAGCAACGCTTATCTTCTTTTTATTATACGGAACAACTTTTCCAGACCTTTTCCTAATAAGCCATTCCATTAATTAAACCTCCTTTAACACTAAAATATAAACCATTATTTTATAAGAGATACGAAGTCTTCACTTTTTCCGAATACCGAAAAAACCCTATAATGTCAACATTTAATATAAAAAGACTCTTTTTATGCATTTTATATCTTTATTCTTATATTAAAAAATCATTCTAATAAGTCAAGGGGCTTTACAAGAATTTCTTTAAAAAAACAAATTTTTTCTTTCTTTCTCCCAAATCAAAATTTTATCTGGTCAAAAATCTTGACTTTAATGTTTATCATGTTAATTTTTATAAGTATGAAAACTTTAAGCAGATATGTTATCATAAGAAAACTACTGCATCTTTCGACCGCATTAATCCCTATAGGGTATGTTTTTGTTCCGAGATTGCAAATGGTAATAAGCCTTTTTTTTCTGGCATTTTTTTCTCTCGTTGTCGACTTTCTACGGTTAAAGATTAAACCTATTGGCAATTTTTTTAACCGCTATTTCGGGAAGCTACTCTGGGAAAGAGAAAAAAATACTTTAACAGCTGCAACGCATTACGCGGTCGCTTCTTTTCTCTCGGTATATTTTTTCGATAAATGGATAGCTGTTGCCGTATTACTTTTTCTTGCTTTTGGAGACACGGCAGCTCATGTAATCGGTGTAAGATATGGCAAGATTCGCGTTAATTCAGAAACTTCAGAGAAAACTATAGAAGGTAGTCTGGCCTGTATGGTTATTTGCCTCTGTATCTCATCTCTTTTACCCCAACCCGGATTGCTTGTTCTCTTTGCCGGTTCGATTGTTGCTTCTCTAGTTGAATTCTTTCCTTTCGGAATCGACGATAATTTTACTCTTCCTCTAATATCGGGAGCGGCAATGGAAATCATGGTCAAATCGCTATAAAGAATAAGCCTTTTCCACAGCTACTGTTTTTCACCATAGTACACAGCGCGCCAAATCCGCTTAAATGTAAAATTACAAATAAAAGTTCAAAAATGAAAAAAACGATACAGCTTTAAAGAAGAAAGAAATAATTTTACATTTTAATATGTCATTTTGCTTTTTAATTTTTAATATTTAAATTCCAACGTCAACTTTCAACACTACACAGACCTTCAAGGAAGATGTTTCAATTAAAAAATCACAGCGAGTTAGCTAACGACTATTATCTATAACACAAAGATAAATTAAAATGGTTTTCTTCTCGCAAAGCAGGGTCATTTTTTATCAAGGCGCTGCTTGCAGCGGAAAGATTCAAGGCAACCCTTCCAAAGTCAAGACCCACTCCTCCGGTCAGAAACATCTGATCCCAACTGCCCGGGTCATAAGATGAGCCAATTTTTATCGGAGAAGGTTCTGTGTAAAAACCTGCGCTAAAAGACAGCAAATCATTAAATCTATATTGTCCGCCAATATGTAATCTGATTACATTTCTATAATCATCCGAGTCCCGCTCTCCTTCGGAATAAGCCAGCGTCCAGTGCATATATTCCCCTGACACGTTAATATATATTTTATCCTTTAAATTTATTCCAGCCCCCACCCCTAACACAAAGGGTAAACCTTCATCACTTTCGATTGAAAAACTTGTGTCAGGAAAATCTGAAGAATATCTGTACGCCTCTCCAAAACCTTTCTTAACAAGAAAGCCCAAAGAGAGAAGATCGCTTGCATTATATTGTAAACCCAGACAGGGCTCAATACCGTATTTATCCATAGTAGTAGAGCGATCAAAAAACTCAAGATCATCAGATTCAGAAGATAATCTCGAGCGCTTCCAGAACACACCTATATTCAACCCAACAGAAAATCTGTCATTTATTGCTTTTCCCACTGCAGGATTTAAGAAATAAAATCTTTCCGATTGAATATATTCTCCCGGAATTTCCCTATATCCTTGCTCAGAAGTATCATCGACGACTATCGCCAATACCGCAGGAGTCGTAAGTACAGACCTATAAGGCACTGATAAAGACAACCCAAAGAAAAAATCTT
>CAZALG010000319.1:0-2352 GCA_964485935.1 uncultured bacterium
TGCCTTTAGAGGTACGTACAGAATTGGAAAAGCGTTTGTTCAAAGAGGCTGCCCGTCCTATTTTATCTGTTCTAAGGGATATAGAAGAAGGCAAAGAGATTCAGAAACTCTCTCAGGATAATAGTAAAGCAAGCTACGCGCCTAAAATAAAAAAGGAAGAATGTAAAATATATTGGGGAAAAAAGGCTTCCGAGGTCGAGTGCAAAATCAGAGGTCTTTCATACCACCCCGGAGCATTCTGCACCTTCAGGGATAAGAAGTTAAAGATACTTAGAGCAGTAAAGCTCACAGACGTTAATGATATGGGGCGTCCCGGAGAAGTTTTGAATGTAGGAGAAGATATAACTGTAAAATGTGGAGAAGGCGCTGTGAAAATTAAAGAAGTCCAACTGCAGAGCCGAAATAAAATGGACGCGAAATCTTTTTTAAACGGCTACCATATAAAAGCAGGGGAAATACTGGGATAAATGTGCGGTGCGACGGCAATTCTTTCTATATTTTTTATCTTTAATTCTAATTATTTAGACCTTACCATCGATTCGAAAAATCGAGTTATACTCCTTTCGTCAATAGATAGAATAGTTGAGGATAAGAGCGGCAAGGTACATTTTTCGCTTGATTCGATGTTTGCGCCCCTATCTATTGCCTCTTCATCTTTCTCTATCTGGGGTACTTCCGCTTCTGAATTTATAAGTCAAAAATATTCTTTATGGGGTGAATTTCTTGGGGAAATTAAATTAGGGGGAAATGATATAGATGCCGATGAGAGAGGGATCCTAATAGCAGGAGAACAATCATACATGGTCCAGGCAGTTTCCGGAGCCCGGATAACATTGACATGGAAGGAGATGGAACGTTGTGCTCTTTCCAAAGATTCTTTATATCTATATGGTGACGATACTCTCCGTGTTTTTAAAAGAGACGGAAAATTTATCAGAAAAAAGTCTATTCCGGGGGTAAAAGACCTCTGCATATACAATAAAAATTTATGTTTGTTATTCGATGATTCCCTCGTTTTGAATGATACAGTATTTCCTGTGTTTGGTGGTAGGAGAGCTGGGGGTGATGATAAGTTTATAGCTATTTTGAGCGATACCGGAATCGTTTATTATCCTGAAATAAAGAATAAATAAGATTTAATTTCACCGTAAGAGTCTTAAAAAAAGCTATCTGTAAATAATCGCCAAAGTGTAAAAATCAAATATCAAAATGAAAAATGTCAAATTAAAATTCAAAAATAAATTGAAAAAGAAACAAAAAATCACATAAGAAACGCAAAGGTTTTTTCGGTTGGGGTAAGTAGAGATAATTTTTACATTTTTATATGTAATTTTGCTTTTTAATTTTTGATATTTAATTTATCAATAATTTAGTTAAAGCTTCCAAGCGACAAAACTTTATTTTTTTAACTAGCTACTGGCCTCAAGAATTAATACCTAATCTCACCAATTTCTTACTTCCGCATATCTTAATTTATTTCCCTGGTAGAACCAGAACAAAGAAATAGCCGCAAGCATTATAGAAAAGATACCCGCGCCAATGATATAATAATTTGAGGATGCAATAGTAGATGTAGAAGATGCGAACATAGGGCTTATTTCCTGTAAAAGGGAGCGAAGCCTATCTACTAAGTAGTATTCAAATAACTCCTTCTTAAACATAGCGAAATAATACCAGAATCCTGAAAGTACGAGCGGAAAAACGATAGAAGGTCGGAGTAATAATACATAAAATCTCTTCCTTTCCTTCTGCAACTCGACTTCTACTTTCCACTTGTAAATCAATTCCTTTGGAGCTTCTTCAATGGCTATATAATCCAACATTTCTTCAATTTTTATATCTCTTTTCATTTTTCCTCCCCGATAACTTCTTCTAATAAAATTTTTAACTCATTTCTTCCTCTATGAATATATGTCTTCACGGTTCCCATATTAATACCCATTACATAGGCAATCTCTTGATAAGGCATTTCTTTAAAATGATATAAGGTTAAAGCTACCCTGTAATTTTCGGGTAATTCTATTATTTTTTTCTTTATATAATTAGATAACTCTTCTCTTTCAAGGTAGTCAAGATGCTTTTCGGATCCATCTTTTATTTTCGTTTCATAATCATCTATTGATTCTGTGTGTTTATGACGACGTAAATGTGAAACAGCATGATTATATGCAATCCTGAATACCCAGGATGAAAGTTGTGATTGTTCTTTAAATTTATGAATATTGTTGTAAACTTTCATCATTACCTCAGATGTAAGGTCCTCCGCGGTGGACGGATTTCTAACGACCCTGTAAACGACTGTGTATATTCTGTTGAGGTAACTTTTAAAAAACTTTTCAAATTCATCCTCCG
>CAZALG010000320.1:0-2339 GCA_964485935.1 uncultured bacterium
CCGACTGGAGCCCAGCCCGGATATTCTCCTCTAAGGACTTTTTCTTTCATTCCTCTTTTAACGTTTTCAGAAAGATTATCGATGTAATATTTAGACTGCCCGAAAGCGATAGAAAGCATAAATTTACCATAAGCATTATTTTGGAAAGTAAACGTAGAAAATTTCAAATCTTTTATCGCTCCGGTATCAACAAGATAAATTATCCTTCCTCCATCGATAGAATTCCTCGCGAGTCTATCAGGATGCCATGAAAGAATTCCGCCTGCTTCTCCTTTTTCGATCAAGGAAAGCATTTCGTTAAAAATTTCCCTTCCGGGTTCTTTAGCAGTTTTGGACTCGATGAATTCTTTAATTACGGTAAGATTTTCTTTTTCCGCAAGAGTTCTAAGTTCTCGCAGTTGAGAATCGATCGAAAGAATCTGTCTATCTTCTTCGTCTGTTGATTTCCGCGCGTAAATGAAATATTTAAACACAACTTACCTCTCTTCTTTTACAAAATATTTTCTGTTTTTTAGTTTATCCGCTTTAAAAACATCAGTTTCATTTTTGGTTATTTCTCTTGCATTGGATTTCTGTATTGCCAAGGCCTTGGCTTTTCTACTTGCCAAGCCGGGGTTTTCTCTCTGTCAATAATTTGATTTATCTTCTCGAAGAAGTCTTTCAATTCTATTTCGCAAGATTTTTCTTGAAATCTAGGGGAAACAGAATACTTTATTTTAAACACCATTGGAACATATTTACATCCTTCAAAATCGTCTCTATTAAAAGGTTTAATACACTTTATTTTAAAAGGAAAACGAAACAATGAACTGCCCGGTTCTAATGTAACTTTATTATGAAGAAACGAAACGCCCATTCTATGTAATCCTTTTTCAAATTTAAACTTAAAAAAAATAATCTCTTTCTTGGAAGAAAAGCCAATGCTATTTATTGCAACATTAATTTTTCTTTCTGTATTGTTTTCAAAATTAACATACAACTCAAAAGACATTTCGCAGCCTACCTTTCCCATAAGTCCGCCACCACCTCTGTATTTAATATCGGGATTAATTGTAATGGTTAAGGGATTTCTATTCCTAAAGAAATTTTCAATCTTTTTTATTAAATATTCAACAGGTAGTATATCTACTCCAAACCTCCTTCCTTAAACAGTATATGCTAAAAGGGGGGGATATGTCAAGGGTTGATTGCCGTTTTCGTAATAATTGAGACATATAAAAAGATTATTTAAAACTACTTGATACTCAACTTTTTTACACTGAGACGTTTAGGTCTGAATTACCTTGATTCTATGGCCAGGAACCGAAAACTCTTACCTTGTTTTTATCCCCCCTACAAATAAAATCGAATCAACAAATACCTCGTTTTGCGGGAAAGAAAATCCTCCTCTGCTTATCACCCCTTAAACATTGTATCTTTCTTGTGTCTTACAAACTGTTTCCAAGTAATTCTTTATTTCTTGTACATAACGATCAAAATCATTAGAATATCCTTTGGGCTCCCCTCCGAAACTTTCCCAGTGGTTGTCGACATACTCGAAAACATCAAAAGCCTCATCAGATCTCTTTACTACAAGACGATCGCTAAGTTTACAATCTTCGGGAACTACGATTAGTGCCCCTTCAACCTCCTTAACTACCATCTTCTTCCTATCGTTTTCGATCAATCTCTCATCGTCTATCTTTTTCCAAAACTTTCCATTCCATTTAAAAAATCGCCTTTCTTCTCTTGGAAATTTCGTCAAAAGAGAACCCTTAAAGTTATTTCTTTCAGGGAAAGATAAAATTAACAAATTAACTTTTAACACATCAAACATTACTACCTCCTTTAATCAATTCTATAGATTGGACATTCTTTCTCGTATTTACAATTTTTACATTTCCACTTTTTAGGAGCTAAAGGGGGTTCTCCATTTTCCAATGCTCGAAACTTTCTCAAAATCTTCTTAGCATTCTTTTTGTCAACTTCTTCTTCCTTGGACTCTATTTTATCATCGTTTATTATATACAATTCCGTTTCTTTAATATTTCGCTTAAAGAAGTAACCATATAAGTCTGCTTGAGCTTGTAAAACAGGCTTTTGAAAAAAAGACAAAAATTTATTTTCAGTTGTTTTGAATTCATATACTTTATTTTCAGTTAATCCATCTGGAATTCCAATAAATACATATTTATCCCATTCGAAGTTCCATCTGAAAGATAGATAATCTTTTTGAATTAAACTATGATATACTTTTCCCTTTATCATCGGCTCTTCGTCTTCATAAATTTTCTTGACTTTACTAATTTCTTTCTTCTTTTTAGAGGGATCTAAAGATCTACTTATAGAGTACTCGAAAT
>CAZALG010000321.1:0-2336 GCA_964485935.1 uncultured bacterium
CGGGTAAATGGATAGACTGGAACCGGAAAATAATAACCGAGTTCAGAGACATTGCCGATTATATATCGATACACCGCTACTGGGAATATTCTGAGGATTACTATTTTTATATGGGGCATTGGGCAATGGATATCGAAGAAAAAATTACTCTGCCCGCATCACAGATTGAAATTGTTAAAACCAAGTATAAGCTGGAGAAACCAATATATATATCATTCGACGAATGGGCTCCTTTCGGCTGGAATACTTTATCTGTTTTAGCAGTTGCTCAGTATTTTAACTCTTTTATACGTCATGCCGATGTAGTTAAAATGGCAAACTACACGCTTCTCACATCACTTTTGGCAAACGATAAGAAAAAAGGGTCTTTTAAAACACCCCTGTTCCATACGTTCAAATTATTCTCTAATAACTGCCTGGGAACTTCCGTCGATGTATCTGTAGAATGCGAAACCTTTGATGCGGGTGATTACAAAAAAATACCTTACCTTGATGTAACATCCGTATATTCCAAAAAGACAAATACTCTTTTTATAAATGTTGTGAATCGCCATAAAGACAAAGCCATTCCCGCTGAAATCATAAATAACTCAGGCAATTTTACCGGAAAAACTTTTGTGAGTGAGGTAAATAGTGAAGACATTCTCGCTCCGTTTACCTTTGACGAACAACAAAAATATATTCCCGTAACTAAAGAACTCGCAGTTAATGGGGATAAATTTAGCTATTCCTTCCCGGCACATTCATTCACACAAATTAAGGTAAAAATTCAGAAATGAAACCTTGTTTTGAATAATATAGTCAACAGTCGAAAAAAACTGACAGCTAACGACAGTAAAAAAACAGACCAACAATTTAAATCCTTCGTGTCTCAGTGCCTTTGTGGCTAATTAAATCTTGACATTTCCTCCTTTTTTCGTTACGATTTATGAGAGGTATCATAAAAGTACGTAATCGTAAAAGATTAATATTGGTAAAAAATAAACTATATAAGATTTTAAATGGAGGTGTAATTTATGAAAGAACTAATAGATAAAATTTCTTCTTACAAGTTATTTAACTATCTCCTTCCAGGTGTTATTTTCTCAGCATTGGCAAGTATTTTTACTAAATATTCAATAATACAAGAAAATATAATCATAGGAGCATTTGTTTATTATTTCATTGGCATAGGTATTAGTAGGTTTGGCTCATTGATCATCGAACCCGGTTTAAAAAAAGTGTCATTCATAAAATTACCCAAATACAAAGATTTTGTTACATCTTCAAAAAAAGATAATAAATTAGAAATATTATTAGAAGATAAGAACACATATAGAACTCTTTCGGCTACGTTTATTCTTTTATTGTTCTTTAAATTATTTGAAATAATTGCTAACAGGCTCCCCATTCTTGATAAATTTGCTTTTGTAGAACTTATACTCTTTTTGTTTATAATATATTTGTTCGCTTATAAAAAACAAAGTGCGTTCCTTACTGAACGAGTCGATATCGTAAAAAAATCAGTTAAAAACAAAAGAGCAAAAGGAGCCAAAAAAAGTAAACGCAAGAAAACCGCATAAGAATAAAGTCTTGGGCTCGGGACTTGTTTTTTGAATCTTTTATATCCTTTGGATCAGTAAATCAGTGAATTAGTCTACTTTTTCTATCAATTCACCAATTGACTAATAACTATTTCCGCTTGTTGCGGAAATCCAATCTTGACATTTGTTCTTTTTTTCAATATACTATATTTTGATATCGACAAAATCACCTAAAGACATTGAAATAAATTTTTACGACTAAACTTGTAATTAAAATTAGTGTAAATAAACGATGCCAGATTATGGAGGTAAGTTATGAACTATCTTTCAGACGCAATCCGAAAAAAAGTAAACCTCGACAAGAAAAATATTCTTGTTAAAAGGGATGCCATTACCCGAGCTCTGGACAAATATGGAATAATGCCCGAACGTTTTGAGAAAAAAAGAATCCAAAGATTAAAGCCAATAAATCGCAAAAAACACTTCGATGAAATAGAAGGCATGTTCCTTAACAACCGAAATGCTACAGCGTTCTGGGATGGAGTTATTCAAAAAGTCTGCCCCAGAATTCCTTCCGTAACTCCGAAAACAGCTTTGGTACTTTCGGGAGGAGGAACAAAAGGTACATTTCAAGCTGGCGCACTTCTCGCTCTTAAAAAGTTCAATAAAATGCCGAAAACTTGGCATGGTATTTATGGGACTTCAACAGGGGCTATTAATGCATTAACTGTAGGATATTATGGAAAAGAAGCCGGCACCAAACTTGCCAGTGTCTACCTTAGCGCAAAGGACCCTACAAAACTTTTTGCTCTA
>CAZALG010000322.1:0-2325 GCA_964485935.1 uncultured bacterium
GGTGAAAAATAAATAAAGGGGTTGACTTTTTCTCATAACCACAGAGACACGGAGATCACAGAGAAAAAAGTATTTTTTGTTTTTACTAAATCCTATTGTTTGACAAGTGACTCGTGACTCAAGACACACGACGCCCTTCCCCTTGATTTCCTGCTAATCTTATTTAACTTTTAACATACCATGAATATCGTTTGTTTGAATTTTCGACTAGTGCCTGATGACTGGCGACCGGCGACTCGGTGCTCCGCACCGCTGAATATCGTAATAAAATCAAGTTGTTTTAACTAATTAGTTATATTTCCTACCAATTCTAACCAAATCGGTAATTTTAGCCCTTGACTTTTTATAACGAAATCGTTATAATATACAATATAATTATAAGGAGGAGGTGTTTATGGAGGAAAGATTTAGGAGAATAATAGCTAAAAACATTAAGAAATGTAGGGAAGAAAGCGATTTCAAACAGCGTCAGATAGCTCAATACTTAGGAATAGAGCAAGTTCAGGTTAGCTATATAGAGAACGGCAAAAGACCTATAGACGTAGTAAATTTAAAAAAATTGGCGGATCTGTATGATATTCCTATGAAAGAATTTTTAGAGGAAGAAATTTCAGGTAAACAACTTAACAAGTACGCGTTCCGAAATAGGCGTGAAGACGACAATGTTTTGCCGGCTATAGCTTTCCTGAATGAATTTTCAAACAATATAATTCACCTGGAGAAGCTACTTAATGAAAGCTGAGGTAAAATATGCTAATGAGCTTAGAGAGCAATTAGATGTTCCTTTTAATCAGCCGATAGATTTGAATAATGTGTGCCGGTCATATAAAATCCACCTCATCTACAAGCCTTTTGGTAGTACTTCTTTCTCGGGTATTTCGCTGAAAAAGAACGGAGAGAATTTTTTACTTGTTAATAGCTCAAAGGCTCAGGGACATCAAAATTTTTCAATCGCTCACGAGTTATATCACATCCTTTACGACAATACAAATAATATATACATCTGTTATCCCGGGCGGTTTAAATATGAAAACAAAGGTATCGAAAGAAAGGCGGAAATATTTGCCATAAATTTTTTACTCCCTGACAAAGGGGTTCTCCATTATTTAAAAAAAGGTGATACCAGTATCGAAAATCCTCCTTTAGAGAAAATTACTTTGTTGGAATCTACATTTAAAGTGAGTCATCAGGCTACATTAATAAAACTTCTTGAAATGAAAATTATAACTGAAGAATATAAGGAAAAAATTTCCGGAGGTATAAAGAAAGCAGCTCTGAAATATGGTTTTGATACAGAGCTTTACGAAGCAACAAATAAGACTCAGGTTGTATCTCCCTATATTTCCTATGTAAAAGAAGCTTCTGAGAAAAATTTGATATCCGAGGGAAAGTTGAGAGAGTTGTTAAGAAAAGTCGAGCTTGATTTGGATGAGATTTCCGATGATGGTAATGAACTAAATGAGGTCAACGAATTAGGTGAATTATGAAATAGAACTTGTCGTCGATGCCGACTTTGTTTCAAATTTTGGCTGGGTTGACCGAATAGATATAATTGCCGATCAATATGCTCCTAATATTATTTTAACAGATGTTGTAGAAAACGAATTAAAAAATCCAAAGATAGCACACATTTATAGTAGGCTAAAGATATTTATTGATAAAGGCGATATTCAGCCATATACAATAGTTGCTTCTTCCGAAATAGGTCGAGAGTGGATTTTTTTAACTTGGGAGTCAGGTTTGGGCGAAGGAGAAGCAGCTTGTTTGGCTTATTGCAAAATTAACGGAGGTTTATTAGGCAGCAACAACTTAAGTGATGTATTCAAATATTGCCGGGATAACCACATAAAAATTATTACGACAGCAGATGTATTGAAAAAATCCTTTGAAAATAAATATATATCTCTTACAGAAGGAGAAAAAATATTAGCAAAGA
Source organism: uncultured bacterium (assembly GCA_964485935.1). Lineage (GTDB taxonomy): Bacteria > Hydrothermota > UBA3072 > UBA3072 > UBA3072 > JAFGHJ01. Next base: position 1,937 of record CAZALG010000322.1, read on the forward strand.
TGATAAAAAAAGAAAGAAAAATCGGTTATAACACTTTTGAAGAATTGCTAAAAAACCATAAACCCATCCTTTAAGAGAGAATAAAGGAAAAAGGCCAGGTGAAGACTTGACTAAATTCTCAATCTTTTTAAATTAATACTATGAATATCGTTTGTTTAGTTTTTCGACTCATGACCCGGTGCTCCGCACCGCCTCTTGACTTCCTGCTAATCTTATTTAATTTTAAGCATACCATGAATATCGTAAAGGAAATATTAAATTATGCATAATCAAGCCGAATGTCCTATATGTAAGCTTAAAAATTGCACAATGATGGCCGTGGATAGTGAAGCTGATAGATATTTTATTTCATGTAATCACTGTGGTAAATTTCAGACTAGCGACATCAT
>CAZALG010000323.1:0-2324 GCA_964485935.1 uncultured bacterium
GCGTGTAGTACATTTCATCTCTTTGAAGAGGAATATTCCCGGTAAGACCCGCTTTGACGTTAGGATAACCCTCTAAAGTCTTGTTTATAATCGAATATATCGAGTCGGTTGAGGCCACGTCTTTTTCTACATCCATCTCGGTAAAAGTCGGCTTTACAGTCATCAAAAGAATTCTTTTGTCCTGAGAGATAAAATACGGGTCGCCGTAAAGAAATCTATCAATCGCTTTCTCCGCCAATTCATCATCCGCTTTTTCGGGATCGCTGACGAACTCATCCATTGTTGTGATCCAGTACTCAAAACCGTCAAGGGAACGCACCGCATCATCTTCTTTTTGTTTCGTACTAAGCGCCTCCTCGTCTCCAACGTATTCTTCTTCGAAATTATCGTTTATATTCTCTAAAAGAGGGATAAGATTCAAATTAGCGAACATATCAGAGGTGCTTTCCAGATCTTTTTCCTTAATAAGCATAAACCCGTGCCGGGCAAAAAAGTCTTTATCAATCTTATAGTACACCTCATCCACATATTCTGTCAGTTTCTCAATTTGCGGAGCTATTTCATCGGCGAATTTCTTTATCTTTCCTTCCTTGCCCTGAACCACTACTATTGTATTCGAAGCGCTACGGAATTCCTTTAAAATTCTGTCGAATTCCTCTGCCATAGGGTCATTTGCCGGCAGCATATCAGACCAACTCATCTCCATTGTGAATCTTTTGGTTGCAGATAGATATGCTACAGATACTAAACAAATTGCTGCCACAAGAAAAAGACCAATTAAAATCTGCCAGGGATGAGTCATCGAAAAACGTCCCCATTTTCTAAGCAATTTCTCTCTCATACTAAACCCCCTTTATTACAAGTACCAATGCGACAAAGATAGCAAGGCATTAAACTTATATAAAATATCCTTTGCCAAAATCGATAAATGTAAAAATTAAATATCAAAATGGAAAAATACAAATCAAAGTTCAAAAATGAACCGAAAGAACAACAAACAAAGAATCTTTTTAAACCCGCGCAAATCTGCATCCATCCATTTTTGGTTTTTATATTTTCATTTATCATTTTGCTTTTTAAACTTTGATAATTCATTTTATTAGAAGTATGCCCTCCCGCGGACTATTACGCCATTTCCCAGCTTACTGCTATAAACTTTTCCTTCACTGCCCGTATAAATATTTCCCATAATATTCAAATCCACATTCTCAAAAATATTGTAATCAATCACGGGCACGACAGCAACACTACCATCATTTACGCTAAAGATGGATAAAAACTGTAAATTTATTAAATCGGTCAAAGGATAACTAACCATCCCGTATATCTGATCCCGGCATATAGTCTTGCTTTCTCCCAGATAAAATCTAAGCCAATCATTAATATTATAATCCTCGTACTTTGTCTTACCTCTTTCGTTTCTATGATATTCAAGGAGGACATAAAGACCGGACTCAAAGGTATAATCAGTTCCAATTAGAAACTCATAAAAATCATCCGAAGTTTCCATAATATTATAAGCCGCCTCCCCCCAGACACCCAACCCAACAAGTTCTCCTACAAATTCAAATCCCAAAAGTCTTCTTCGTTCATTTGTTACCGAAGCGGAATAAAAATCAGTCAATTCATCCTGAAATTCATGCCCTGTAAGAACAAAATCGAAATGGCCTAATCCCATTTTCAATCGAAAAAGCTTTCCGGAATTCTTCCAATCTCCCGCAATAGGCGAATAAAGAAACATAACATTAGTTCTATCCCGCAACATAATGTCTAATCTCGCGGCATTATGCCCGGTTTGTTCGTAAGTGGGATCTAACGCGTCTTTCAAGTTAAATACATCGACCGGATTAGAAAAATAGCCCGTGCCAAGTGAAATCTGCTGTTTACCAAAAGTACAGGCTATTCTCGAACCCGACATTCTAACATAAACATTGTCAAGATATAATGTATCATTAAATGTAATACTGAAATATGAACGCATTTCAGGAGGTATTTCCTCTACTATTTCTGAAGAAAAAAAATCAAGCATATTCCAGCTTTTTTTACCGAAGTAAAGATTGTAGATTAAATCGGCTCCAAATTCTACGTTAGAAACAGAACTTTGTAAATCTACCCTCAGTTTATCCGAATTCATCTGATAGGATTTTCCATCCTGATAAAGATAAATAAACTGAGGCTCAAAATAACCAAAAATATCGACCTCTTCCGCATTTGCATTCGGCATTACCAGTAGATTAAAGATGATCCCAAAAACAACGAACATTAAAAAAGAAGCTGCGTTTCTCATTTTTTCATCCCCATCTCAGTAAAGAGGTTATCGGGCA
>CAZALG010000324.1:0-2323 GCA_964485935.1 uncultured bacterium
GAATATCTCCACCCCCTGAATAATCAAGACTTTTTCTCATTATAAACGTGAGAATAATTTTACAAACTCACCTTCCAAAATCAAGCCTGGCTGGTTCAAAATAAAGGTAGGGTTCCTGAAGCAATTTTAACACAGGAAGATAAGCATTCTCCTGCATACCCATTAACCTTTCAAAAAATTTTAATGGCTTAGGCAAGAGAACGACTTTATATTTCTCTATGCCTGCTTCTTCTCCGGCAACTTTTATTGCATCAAGAAGTCCTCCATATTCATCTATAAGAGAAATTTCCTTTGCGGTAAGACCGCTCCATATTCTGCCCATCGCTAAAGAATCTACTTCTTCAACCGTTAATTCTCTGGGGTCAGCAACCGCTTCGAGAAATTTATCGTAGATATGCTGGAGCATTTTTTCAAACATTTTTCTCTCATAATGAGAGAAAGGTCGGTGAGAACTGAAAGCATCCGAATGCTCTCCCCATTTAACGATATCATGTGTAATTCCAAGCTTATCATACAAACCTTCCATAACGAACTTAGCTCCCCAAACGCCGATCGAACCTGTTAGAGTCGTCCTGTCAACCAATATCTTGTTAGCCGGGGCAGAGATATAGTATCCTCCCGAAGCCGCAATATTACCCATAGATATCACTACTGGTTTTTTCTCTTTTAACCTTAAAATCTCTCTGTATATTAAATCTGAGGCAACACTGCTCCCTCCTCCTGAGTTTATCCTTATAACCACAGCTTTTACAGCTTTATCCTTCCCCAACCTTTCGAGTTCCTTTACCACCGATTCAGAACCTATGGTAGAACCTCCGAAAAGTGGAATATCAAGAGGTGAAGTGGAACTTTTGCCAACAATTATGTTACCCTCAAGGGCTAAAACCGCTATTTTTGGCGGATCGCTTAATAAAAACTCCCTGGGAACACTCTTTCCTCTCCACATTTTACCCTCACCTTTAATACCGGCAAGAGTTTTAATCTCGTCAAAATAAGCTACAGTATCTATTAATCCTTCTCTTACTGCCTCCTCCGGCGTAAAACACCCAAGAGAATCTACAAGATTTTTTATTTTACTTGCTTCAATACCTCTCGAATCTGAAATTTCTCCGACAACGACTTCTACGAGATCATCAAGAAATTTTTTCAATTGTTCTCTTTCGTACTTACTCATATTTTCTCTAGTAAACATCTCTCCAGCGGTTTTATATCTACCGACATGTCCAATTTCAGCCTCTATTCCCAATTTTTCCAAAGACCCTTTTATGTAGATTTGCGAAAGATATAACCCGGGAAAATAAACCATACCCGGAGGAGAAAGTGATATAATATCTGCGGCAGAAGCCAGGTACAAATCCTTAAAACCAAGGTAGTCGGAATGCACAAGAAGAAATTTTTCCGCTGAGATTCCCAAAAGCTCTTTTCTAACTTCCTCAGCTTGAGCAAGCCCCAGAGAATTACTTTTTATATAAACAACTACACTATCGATTCCTTCTCTTTCCTTTACATAATCCAACAAATTCAAGAGATTATAAAATGAATGTTCTCTTCCCAAAAAGCCCTGAATATTAGGAACCTCCGGATATTCTCCTTCAATCTCAACCACTACCGAACGGTTCCTCCCTTTAAATAGGCTTGGATAAGGCACAACAGAAGCCGTAATGATACCCTCACTATCTCCATCCCCATGATAACCACCGAGAAGTAGATTACCAAGCGAGAATTCTAATCCGCCGAAGATTTTACCATCTTCAAAACTATTGTTAAGAGGCATAAATCCGATATTCAATTTAATCCCCTCTATAATTTCTAAAGCTCCGGTCAGGCTATGAATTAAGTATCTTGTATCATTTTCTCTCCTATCCACAAAAAAATCCGAAGTCAAAACCAATCTATCCCAACCCGGGATAACCGAAACTCCGAAGTTAAAATCATAACCCTCACTGCCGGGGAAAACGGTGGTAAAACCTAAAGAAACCCATTTGTGGGGACGAAGCATAGCGCCAAGAGTATATTCATCATTCCAGGAAGAATACATATAGCCGAGAGAAAACTTATCTTTATAGTGTAATGGACTTACTCCGGTCATAAATTCCATTGAATCGCTCATGAAGCGAACTCCTCCGGCAAAACCAAGAAAAGGTATATTCATTGAAACCCAATAATCTTCACTACGAATGGAAATTTCAGGATAAGAATGAACAGATAAACCTGCAGGATTCGAATAAAGCGCCCTGGACCTCTCAGAAGTCGCAATTGAAAGATTAATGTATGAAACTAATATTAAAAGCAGCAAATTCCCTCCTTATATATAAGTATTACA
>CAZALG010000325.1:0-2323 GCA_964485935.1 uncultured bacterium
AAACAATAAAAAAAGAATTGCCGGATGGTTTCCAGAGAGCTGAGTTTCTCCTGGAGCACGGGCTGATAGATATGATTGTATCGAGAAAAGAACTAAAGGATACAATTATTTCTCTTTTATCGCATCTTAGTTAAAAAAGTAAAAATGTTTAAGAAAGATGCGGAAATTATTAATTCTTTAGGTATTCATGCGAGACCAGCTTCTATGATAGTTAAGCTTGCTTCTTCTTTTGATTCGAAAGTAGAGTTGGAGAAAAACAATGTTAAAGTTAATGCTAAAAGTATTATGGGTGTTCTGATGTTGGCTTCTGAGCAGGGCGATAAGGTTACAATCATAGCGGAAGGTAAGGATGAGAAAGAAGCAGTGGAATCGTTGGTTGAGTTAATAGAAATAAGGAAATTCGATGAAGAATAAAATATTTAGAGGTACTCCTGCTTCTCCGTCCATTGCCATAGGTAAGAGCTTCGTCTATTCGCCTAAACAAATAGTGCTTTCCTCCCTGGCGGAAAGAAAGGATGCTGCGGAGGAAATCGCTCTTTTTGAGAAGGCGCGTAATATGGCTTTAAGACAACTCCGAAACCTTAGAGTTGAATTAAAAAAAGCAAGCGATCCGGTAAGCTCAAAGTTAATAGATGTCCAGATGCTTTTCTTGCAGGACCCTCTTTTCTTAAATTCAGTGGAAAAGAGAATAAGATCCGGAAAAAAATCGGCGGAAGAAGCCATAATTAATTTTTCGGAAAGTCTGGAAAAAGATTTTCAAGATATTCCGAATAGTTATATAGCGGAACGCTATCTGGATGTGAAGGATATTGTTGGTAGATTATTAAAAAATTTGAGGGAAGAAGAGACGGATGACGCGTTAGGAAGTTATGGTGACATTATGATAGCAGAGAGTTTTACCGCTTCTACTGTTCTGCAGATGAGTAAAGCGGGCGTTGGAGGTTTAATAGCTGAAAGAGGAGGCAGAACTTCTCATTTTGCTATTCTGGCAGAAGCGTTAAATATTTCGGCTGTTGTGGGTGTAAATGGAGTTACCGAGGAGATTGAGTCCGGAGACGAGGTAATAGTCGATGGTATCAGCGGAGTTATAGTTATTAATCCTGACGAGGATACCAAAAGGAGATTTGAGCGAAAAAAAGAAGAAGCAGATGCTATTCAAAAGAAATTTCTTGAACAAAAAGACCTTCCCGCTACCACCATTGATGGCTATTCTATCGATATTTCTGCCAATATCGAATTGCCTATCGAACTTCCTTTTATTAAAAAATTTGGGGCTAAAGGAGTAGGTCTCTTGCGTACCGAGTTTCTTTTTCTTACTTCTGAAAATGTTCCCGATGAGAAAGAACAGTATGATTTCTATTTAAAAGTTGCGGAAAGCGCTTATCCTGATTATGTTATTATGAGAACTCTTGATCTTGGAGGAGATAAAATTTTTAAGACGAAAGTTCAGGAAGAGAATCCTTTTTTAGGTTGGAGAGGTGTTCGTTTTACTCTTGCTAACGAGAAAATTTTTAAAGATCAATTACGCGCGATGCTGAGGGTTTCATCTAAAGGTAATGTTAGGATTCTCATTCCGATGGTTTCACAGTTGGAAGAAATTGTGAGGGTTAAAAAAATCGTAGAAGAGATTAAGGCGGAGTTGAAAAAAGAGGGTATAGCTTATGATGAAAATATCGAAATAGGAGCTATGGTCGAAGTACCTTCTGTTCCTTTAATGGCAGATTTCTTTTCTGAAATAGTAGACTTTTTTTCTATAGGAACAAATGACTTGACTCAGTATACCCTTGCTGTCGACAGAGGGAATAAGAATATATCCAGTCTTTTTGACCAGCTTGACCCTGCGGTTATTACTCTTATGGAAATGACGGTACAGAAGGCGCATCATAACAATAAGTGGGTTGGGGTTTGTGGTGATGTGGCTTCCGATATAGTTGCAATACCACTACTTATAGGAATGGAGATGGATGAACTTTCATTGCCTCCAAGTTTTATTCCCCAGATTAAAAATATTATAAGAGGGTTAAGTTTGAAAGAATGTAAGGAGTTATTAGGGAGCGCGAAAAAAAAACGATCGGCAAGTGAAGTAAGAAAATTCTTGAAAGAAGAAATGCTAAATAGGTTTCCTTCTCTTAAAAACATATTAGTGGAGGTTGAAGATGGTTGAAATTATTGATGATTTACCTCAGCAAATCGAAGAGGCTGTTGAGCTTGGTTCGGCAACAGATTTCGAGTTTAAGGGCATAAAAAATGTATGTGTTGGGCGTATGGGGGGTTCTTCTATAGGGGGCGAGCTACTACAGAATATTGCAGCAAAGTATTCTAA
>CAZALG010000326.1:0-2305 GCA_964485935.1 uncultured bacterium
TAAGCTCTTTTATTTCGCTGAGGTTGGGCATCATGACAGGCTCATTTGAAAGATTATCGACAAGCAATAATCCGTCAGCCATCAGTCTGGTTTGATCTATACCACCACCCCTAATACTCCAACCGTCTATTCCTGCTTGTAAGTTGAGGTATTGAGTTACGTCTGAGATAAGAGGTACCGCCTCTATTTCACTTTTATCGGCAGAAAAAGAACTCCCGGCAAGGTCCATCTTGATAACTTCCCTCTCAGCCTGAACTGTCACGCCTTCTCCTATCACTACTGTTGGCTCTAATTCAAAATTAAGTGGTGTCGTATGTCCGGATGTGACTCTAACACCGGTCTTCGTAAGACTTTTATATCCCATCATTCTCGCCTGAACATTATAAGTCCCCGGCTCCAATCTTATTATGTAATAATAACCATCCGCATCACCGGCAGCTCCCCTATCGGTGCCTTCAACTAAAACATTGACACCCGGTAGAGGTTCACCTGTCTTAGCATCTACAATAACACCTGCAATCTTTCCTGTTAGCGCTGCTTTTGCACTATGAGTAACAACAAATAATGCGACAAACACAAGCAAGCCATATAAAATCCACTTTAACCACAACTCTCTTCTCCTTACTGCTTTTTCCATTAAAACCTCCTTTCCCTATTAGGATTTTCAAAACAAATAAGTTAAAAAAGTTGCCTGAAGTTCCAACTTATCGATAAGAACTCTAGCAAAATACACTTCGTTAAATTTCGCATAAAGATTCATATTGACCTTAAATCCCACATTAGAAATATTTCGATACAAAATAACTGCATAAACAACGACATTGATATCAACAAAATCCTATAAACAGCATTCTTATTGCCCCCTCCTTACTTCAGCGAGTTTGACAAAAAAAATCATACATCTTCAATAAACCAAACTATTCGATGTACATCCCTATCTTTTTAATGTAAATATTATATGTGAAATTCACAATAACGTCAAGTGCTTTTTTCCTTATTTGATAATCAGCGTATGGATTACACAATAGTATTATCAATCGATTTTTTCTAAAAACCACAGGGATCTTTTGTTGTTTTTACTACTCAACCACTCAACAACTTAACGACTCAACTTAGATTCGAAGAATCTATGATAATAGCCACAGAGGACACAGAGAAAAAAAGGACACACAGAGAACACAGAGAAAAAATTTAAATTTTGTTGTTTAAAACCCACCTCACCACACCAAAATTATCTCACACAAAGGCACAAAGGACACAAAGCCCCTCACAACTCCAAACTTATTTTGTTGTTTTTTTAACACAAAACTCGAAACACTAAACCCGAAACTATAGTTTAAAAAGAGACTTTGATAATTTTCTTAACACGAAAAATCCATAGGCTTGACAAACATCTTTGTTTTTTCTATAATTTTAAAAAGGGGGCGATTATAAAAAATTTTTTTTATCTCTTATTTATTCTTTTTCCTATCTTTTTAATTGCCGAAAAAAAAGTTCAACAAAAGGAAGAGCATGATTTTAAAAAAACGAAATCGAGTATAACAAGACAGGAAATTAAAAAATCCGAAAGTAATAAAGAAACCAAATTAGACGACAAAAAAGGGCTAGCATATAAAGATACTATAGATAATAAAAATGCCGGAATACATATGAATCGGTCCGAAATTTTAGATATTGCACAAATTATTTTTTATGTTGTAATATCACTTACAACGATTTATTTACTTTTGAAAGATCGTACTTCTACATATAGAAACACTCTTTATTCTCTTCAGTTAAAAGGTTATTCCAATTTAGCTTCGCTAATGAAAAAGATAGTATTGTATATAGATATATATCCTAAGGTTGTTAAAATAGCAAATGAAGAAAGCAATAAGCTACAGAAAGAACGTGAAAGCCTGGAACAGCAAGTGGAGGAAGTCAATAATGAGTACACAAATAGGGGAAAAGATGAAAAGATAGAAAAAGCCCTTGCTAATCTTAGAAGTAAGGTGGCTAATCTTAAAAGTAAGGTGGAAAATTTAAAAAAAGAGACCATAGAGCATGCTATGCAATATTTTTTTGAAGAAGATTTTAACATTAAAAAAGGAAGAATGCTTTTTTTGTATCTATTTAATGAACACGAAGCTATTTTACCAAAAGAGCTAGCCGAACAATTCGAAAATTTTTTTAAAAAAATACCCTACAATGATTCGAATATTCCTTCTGGGAAAAAACTCAAAAAGTTTCAATCTTCAATTGAAGAAGTAGAAAATAAAGTATATAAAGAGGCAGAAAGGCATTTTCACATCAAAGCTCTTACTCA
>CAZALG010000327.1:0-2282 GCA_964485935.1 uncultured bacterium
GAAGTAACTTTGATTACATAATCTCCTGGTATAAGATATGCTCTATAACTTCCCGTTTCCGGATCACTTTGCACCTCTGAATTAATAGAATTCTGAATCATAATTTTAGCACCAAGAGGCTTCCCAGTCTCAACATCAACAACTTCACCTTCGACTATATTAAACTCTGGTTTTTTATGTAACTGCATAAGTACTTCCGTTTCACTCTTAAGAACAATTACCGTATCAGCAGGAAGACGATTTTCCGAATAAACCGATAACGGATATATCCCCTCGGGTAAATCAAACTTAATTTCCCCCTCATTTACCTGAAAACTACCCGAATCGGCAAGGGATAAAAGTCCAGAGGCAAGATCACCTTCCTCATCGACGAGAATAATCCTAAGGGATAAAAGCTTTCTGGCTTTCCTGCGAAAATCAGTCGAAGAAATCCCAAAGCAGGCTTTCCACGAAGGGAACCCATAGTACCCGGTATTTACTCCCAATTCAGTCAATCCAATATTTTCTAATGTACTATTAACTTTTCCTGAAAGACGAAAAGCCAAACCAAAATTCACAGCGAAATTTTTCCATCGATAAAGAATAATTTTTGGCTTTATATAAACAGAAGTAATAGGACTTTGACCAACCATTGCAAACCTCTCTAAATCAAAATCAAAGCCAAAAGTTAAAGTATCGGGATTAAATTCGACTTCCGAATTAAATATAAAATGTTCTGTTGTAGGTTCAGAGAAATGTTCTATATACTCGAAATCTGTGTCAATTAAAAACCAGAAAATTTCGGCTCCTAATCTCATACCAAATCCAAATCCGGGCTGCCTAATCGAAAAATAGCTCACTTCGCCTTTTTCACATCTCCCTGGACGGTGCAAAACTGGAAAAAGGCTCACATCAAACATTCGAACATATCTATGTGCCCCGGCTCTTATAAACAAATCGGTAAAACCAAAATCACCTCCGGAAGAAGTATAGTCAAGACCAATACCACCTTCGATTTCTGAGAATAACCACTTACCTCTATTACCCAACAAAAAACTCAAGTCACTGTTATATAAAGACTTATTCGTATAAGCCTGCAACTCGACATCGTAAACAATTAAAGAAAACAAGAAAAATATCATTCGGACTGTACTTCTTTATAATCCTGCGTTTTAATACCCCAGCTCATAGACTCGGTATTATAAGCTATTCCGACCTTAGAATCCTGATCAACAACAATCATTCCAAAATCTATCTCAAACTCTTGAATTATGTCCTTTGCAGCTTCCTCAGCGTTATGTTCACACAAATATTCATCGACCTTTTTTGCAATCATCTCTTTAACAATCACTTCGCCTTTACCTGTAATGGTAGTCGCACCTCTATTGGAAACATAAATACCACCGCCTAGTATCGGGACATCACTGACTCTACCGGGAAGATGAAAAATAATACCACCTGTTGAAAGCGCGGCAGCCATATTGCCAAAAACATCAATCGCAATCGCTCCAACGGTTTCGTTTGAATATAGCTTTTGCAATTCTTCTATTTCTTCGGAACCACAATTTTTCTTTTCTTCAAACAGTGATTTCATTTCTTCGGTTAACGGATTATAATTCTTAAATCCTCTATTTTTAGCGAAAAGAGTAGCACCCTCTCCGGCGAGCATCAAATGCTTCGTTTTATCCGATACTTCATAAGCTACTCTAACAGGATTTTTAACATTTTTTATTGAAGCCACGGCACCAAAATTACCCTCAGAAGTAGCAACTGAAGCATCCATTTCAGCCTCACCGGAAAGATTGGGAACGGAACCAGTACCCGCATTAAAAACCGAAGAATCTTCCATAACCATAACAGCTTTAACTGCTGACAAAGCCGCATCACCACCCTCCTTTAAAACCACAAAACCGGCTTCCAGAGCTTCTCCCAAAGCTTTCGCCCTGAGTTTAGGGTTTCTTATATTTTTACCAACTCCTCCGTGAACCACCAATAATTGTTCCATAACTTTAATTCTACAAAAACCTTTGCATTTGTCAAGCTAAATGCCCCCACCACACCAATTAATTCTCGCACAGAGACACCGAGACCACAGAGTAAGAAAGAATTTAGAAGTTATCAGTTGGTAGTTAGAATCCCATCCCAACCTCAAAAACTAAAGAGGAACAACAGATATCACGAATTACACGAATTACACGAATTACTTTTTTGTTTATTTTTACTAAAACCGAAAACCAAAGACCCAAAACCTCGTATGTTATACTAAAAATAAATATCCTTGTATATAGGGTAGAATCATTATA
>CAZALG010000328.1:0-2274 GCA_964485935.1 uncultured bacterium
GGCAGCGGGAATTCGTATGAAAGTAATAAACAATCACCTTTGTCTCTCCGGATGAAATTTTTTCCTCCTCGTATTTTTTTTCATTCTGAGTTTCGCCTGCAGTATTTGACTGGGAGGTTTTTTGTTCTCCGCTATTTCCACAGCCTACAATTAAGCCTGTTACCGATAACGTGATAAATATTGCGCCGATTAAAATTTTATGGAGTTTGTTCATTTTTATTTCCCCGAAAGTAGAATTCCTTTTATTTCTTCTTTTCCGACTACTTTACCTGCTACCTTCACCTCTCCGTCAATTGCGAGAGCAGGCGTCATCATAACACCATAATTCATTATTTCGTCAATATTTACAACTTTCAGAACTTCCGCTTCTATGTTCAGTTCTTTTATAGCTTCTTCCACGTTCTGTGTTAGTTTTTTACACTTTGGACAACCTGTCCCCAAAATTTCTATTTTCATTTTTATCTTCTCCTTTTTAAAGTAAATTACCAAATATCATTCCGCTTATGGTTGCCATAAAAACAACAAGCAGAATATAAACGAGCGTCTTTTTAACACCAATTACACTCCTTATAACGAGCATGTTAGGCAGACTCAAAGCCGGCCCCGAAAGAAGAAGCGCCAATGCAGGACCTTTACCCATTCCCGAACCAATTAAGCCCTGGAGTATTGGGACTTCCGTTAACGTTGCAAAATACATTAAGGCTCCGGAAACCGACGCAAAAAGATTGGCTCTTAAGCTGTTTCCTCCCACTAAACTCGCTACCAATTTTTCGGGAATAAGAGCCTGATGCCCTGGTCTCCCAAGCAGAAAACCCGCGACAAGTACGCCCGCGAAAAGAAGGGGCAGAATCTGCTTCGCGAAACCCCAGCTCGAAGCTGTCCATTCCTTAAGTTCTCGCCTATTAAACCAACGGCTAAGCATCAATGTTAAAACGACTATTAAAAAACCGGAGATAAACCATTTTATTTCATAAATCCTCTGCCATATTCTCATCGACTCGTCTTTTCCCCAGTTAACGAAAACCAGGATTCCAACCATAACCGCGAAATACAAGGCAGTCTTCCATAAAGGTCTTTCTTCTTTTTCTTCCCCAATCACCAGCAATTCTTCTTCCGCGTTTTTCTCTTCTTCTCTGCGGAAAAATAAATGCATGCAGAATCCTATGATAATAGAAAAAACAATCGCTCCGATGGCTCTAGCAGCCCCTAATTCAAAACCGAGAACTCGCGCGGTCAGAATAATAGCAAGAACATTAATTGCCGGACCAGAATAGAGAAACGCTGTGGCAGGACCGATTCCTGCACCTCTTTTGTAAATACCGGTAAAAAGAGGCAAAACCGTGCAGGAGCAAACTGCGAGGATCGCCCCTGAAACAGAGGCGACCGAATAAGATAAAACTTTATTTGCTTTTGAACCAAAATATTTGATCACTGACTGCTGGCTTACAAAATTGGCAATTGCTCCGGCAATAAAAAAAGCGGGCACCAGACAGAGAAGAACGTGCTCTCTTGCGTATTCCTGAAGCATCAGGAAAGCCTCTATTATCGCAGCCTGAATTTCAATATCCTCAAAAGGAATAAAATATACAGCAAAAAAAACCACTAAAATCAACAAAAATATATTTCTTTCTTTCATTAGATATTTTCCTTATTAAACTCCGCACTTTTCCCTTGTGCTTTCTCTTTTACATTTAATTATTCTTCTCTGATCAGAAGCAGTCAAACTTACCTCTTTCTTTAAACCTTTAAGAATCTCGCTTTCAACAGCTTTCGGATTTGCAGAATAAATAATCCACTTACCCTCACGTCGACTATCAACTAAATCGGTCTCTCTTAAAACTCTTAATGCGTGAGAGATCCTGGATTGCTCCATACCCAAAATACTTCCCAACTCACAAACACATAGCTCATCCTCAAGCAACAAAAGATAAACCCGCAACCTTGTCGTATCCGATAAAGCACTGAGCATTTTTACAACTTTCTCCATTCATTTGCCTCCCTTTTATATGAACATATTAACATATGTTCATATAGTGTCAAGTCATTTTAGAATAGGGGGACGGTGCTTGACATTGTGACATAATATATAACAGTAAAAACCAAAGGTCTCTGCTCGAAAATCTCGAAAACAAGAAAAAGGCTACCTTCAGGTACCGGGTCTCAGATACCAGGTACTAGTTCACGTCTCACCACCCTAAAACTTTAAAAAAAACAAAAAAGGGGATAAAACTTTCAATTCAAAAACAGTCATAAAATCTTATATTGACAGAATTT
>CAZALG010000329.1:0-2264 GCA_964485935.1 uncultured bacterium
AAGAATATCTCCACCCCCTGAATAATCAAGACTTTTTCTCATTATAAACGTGAATTACGTTGCCAGCCAACCATCTAACTTTCCAACGATTTAAAATCTTTGTGTCTTTGTGTTCTTTGTGTGATAATTTTTTTTGGGAGTTGTGTGGGGAGAAACAACATAATCTTTTCTCTGTGGTCTCTGCGTGTTTTTTCTCTCTGTGTACTCTGTGGTAAAAGAAATGGGAGTAGGGGAGTACAAATTGTCTTGACTTTTAGTCTTTATTATTTATAATCCCATCTGATGGATTATTTTATGTTGCTTCGTCCCACTTTATTTCTCCCTTTATGGATCTTTTTCCTTCTTGGAGCCCATCACGGGGAGGGAAGGATTTCGTTTGGGGCGGTTAGTGCTTTTATCTTATATACCATGCTTATGGGGGGTGTTTATATTTTTAATCAGATCGTTGATAGAGAGTCGGATAGGAAAAACAAAAAATTGTTCTTGATTTCGGATGGTCTTATCCCTCTTAAAAATGCTTACATAGAAATGGCTCTGCTTTTCATTGCGGCTGTTTTTGGATCATTTTTCCTTGGGTTGAATGTTTCTATTGCTTTCCTAATTTCTCTTTTTTTGGGCATTACTTATTCGCTTCCTCCCATTGAAACAAAAGGAAAACCTTTTCTGGATATAATTTGGAATGCATCTGGATATGGTGTGCTCGCTTTTATGGCTGGTTGGCTTTCTGTGGCGGAACCTTCCACCGCCATGTTTCTTATTGCGATTCCATATTTTTTTGCAGTGGCGGCTGTATTTGTTAATACAACCATTCCGGATATAGAAGGTGATAGGGAAGAAGGTAAAGTTACGACTGGCGTTTTTTTAGGTAAAAGAAACACTCTTTTACTTGGTATAATTCTTGATTTGGTTGCCATAATTGTGTCTTATTTTTTAGGAGAAAAAGGATACATATGTCTTATTGGGGCGGGACTCGCATTTCCGATATTTCTGGTAGCTTATCTTAAACAAACAAAGAAGTCAATATTATTTTCTTTTAGAGCTATTCCCGGGATACTTGCAATTATTGTATTCTTTATAACCCCAATAATAATTCCGCTTTTTGCAGTGGTTTTAGGGGTTCAGAGGAGTTATTACAAAAGGAAATTCAATATAGCTTATCCGGCCGTATTTAGCGGTAAAGAGAGGAATTTTTGAATATATTAACTTTGTTTTTGTTGTTTTCTACTCTTTCGCCTGAAATCGATTCACTCTTAACCGAAGCAATTAATTGTTCATATGTGGAGGATTTTGCACGTGCCGAATCTATTTTAACAGTTGTAAAAAAGCGGGAAGTCGATCATCCTGTTTCATATTTTTTGTTGTCCTCGTTGTATGAAATGATGTGGGTTGATCTCGGAGACAATTCTTATAAGGACAAAATATTTATATATGCGGATTCAGCTATGGACAAGGGAAAAGAATGGACAAAAAAATATCCCGATGATCCCTGGGGTTACTTTTTTATCGGAGGAAGTTACAATGTAAAAATTTTTTATTATGTTATGAAAGAAGATTACTTCGGTGCGTTTTTTATGATAAATCCGGCAGTTTATTATCTGGAAAGGGCCAGAGATCTTGACTCAACGTTAGCTGATGTTTATTTAGGTTTAGGGGGATGGGAATACATGAAGGGCCATCTTCCGTTTATGGGTAAGGATAAAGAAAAGGGACTCGCAATGTTGAGAAAGGCTATTGACAGGGCAAAATATGTTTCTTTATATTCAACGTTAGCTTACGCTAACATATGTAATCGTGAGGGCGATTACGATGAATCTATATCATTTCTTGAACCTTTATTAAGTTATTTTCCTGATTCCAGAACTTTTACCTGGCCTTTGCTGAAGGCTTATTATGGTAAAAAAGACTACCAGAAATCTCTTAAAACAGTGGATAAACTTATCGCAATTTCCGCCGGGAACAATTATTCAAGGTTTGAAGCGTACTACTATAAGGCTAAAATACTTTTAGAACTTGAAATGTGGAAAGAAGCATTGTTGGCCGTCGAGGCGGCTCTAAGTATTGAGTTGGAGGAAGATATTTTGCATGTTAAAGATATAAAAAAAGAGCTTTTTCAATTTAAGTGCGAAATAAAAGAAAGAATGGTAGAGGAACAAATCGGCGGAAGAGAGGTCTTGACAGATTAATTTTATAAGGTAAAATTAAAGGGTTAAGCCGGAGTGGCGGAATCGGTAGACGCATCGGACTTAAAATCCGGTGGAGAATTT
>CAZALG010000330.1:0-2261 GCA_964485935.1 uncultured bacterium
GTGTTCCGGATATGTTGTCGAGTGGTACCGCTCCCCAGAATCTCGAATCATCGGACTCGTCTCTGTTATCGCCCATTGCAAAAACATGACCTTCAGGGACAACTATCGGTCCGAAATTATCCCTTACATTAGGATAATTCTTTAGCTTTCTTTCTTTCCATAAATTCTGAAACAGTTCATTTTCAATGTTAAGAGGAGGATATTCTTTTGTGTCTCTGTGCGAAGTGTAATCCGCGTTTACGCTTTCGTCGTTTATGAA
Organism: uncultured bacterium; assembly: GCA_964485935.1. GTDB lineage: Bacteria > Hydrothermota > UBA3072 > UBA3072 > UBA3072 > JAFGHJ01. The sequence continues at coordinate 260 of CAZALG010000330.1, forward strand.
GAGAATTTTATGTTCTAAGTAGATCGTATCCCCGGCTACGGCAACACATCTTTTTACAAAATTTGTATTGTTAAATATACCGTTACCGCCAAGAGGGTAGCGAAACACGATAATTTCACCTTTTTCTGGCTTGTTATATCTGACTAAATATTTATCTTTGAAAGGTAGCTTTATACCATATTTTAGTCTATTTACAATTAAAAAATCCCCAATAAGAATTGTGTCTTTCATCGAGCCGGTTGGCACATTGAAGGTTTGAACTATAAAACCGCGTAGGAAAAGGATTATTCCAATAGCGATAAACCAGGATTTAACTTCTTTCCATACTTTTTGTTTATCTATCATTTTAGCCACTTCCCATGACATTTTTTAAACTTCCTTCCACTTCCGCATGGGCATTTGTCATTCCTTCCGATATCTTTTATTTTTTTCCCTTCTTTTTGCAATTTAGCAACCTCCTCCCTGAATTTTTGATCCAGCTTGGGTTTTCCTATTGTCGGTATCGTCGTTTTTGGAGTTATGATTTTTTTCTGTTTAGTCTGTTTGGTTTCTTGTTCGATACCTTTAAACTGTTCCTTTACTTCTTCTCCCTTAACCTCTTCAGGTGCCTTTACGGCTTCAGGTCGGAAACGGTAGAGCAATCTAACAGCATTTTTTCCGATATTATAAAGAAGTTCTTCAAACATTCCGTAAGATTCTCTTTTATACTCTACCAGTGGATCCTTTTGAGCGAAACTTCTTAAGTTGATGCCCTCTCTAAGGGCGTCCAGTTCGTATAAATGATTTCTCCACTCATCATCTATTATCCTTAATATTACCATTCTCTCGAAATGTCTCATGTTTTCTTGCCCGACAATTTCTTCTTTTTCTTCATATTTTGACTTTACGGTTTTTCTCAAATTTTCTTCTAAATCGTTTCTTTTAATTTCTTCTATTTTACTTTTTCCCTTATCGAAATCTATTAAGAAAAATTCGATTAAATCAGAACGGAGTCCTTCGATATTCCATTCCTCAGGATACCTGCCGATTAAATAGGAATCGAAAATTGCATCGAGCGTATCATCGGTCCATTCCATTACTCTGTCTTTCAAATTTTCTCCGTCTAAAATGCTGTTTCTAATATCGTAGATAACTTCTCTTTGTTTGTTCATTACATCGTCGTATTCTAAAAGTCTTTTTCGAATATCGAAGTTCATTCGTTCAACTCGTCTTTGAGCGTTTTCTATTGCTTTTGAGATTAAAGGATGCTTAACAGAGTCGCCGTCTTCGATACCCATCCTGTCCATTGCGCCGGCTATTCTTTCCGTAGCAAAAACTCTCATTAGGTCGTCTTCCAGTGATATGTAAAAACGGGATGCGCCCGGGTCACCCTGACGACCCGATCTTCCTCTTAACTGATTGTCTATTCTTCTTGCCTCATGTCTTGCTGTTCCGATAACGTGAAAACCGCAGGGTACATCCTCTCTGCATTTTTCAACATCTATATTTTCGTCTATTTTCTGGTCTTTTTCTGTGATAATAGAACATTCTTTACACTTAATTATTTCTCTTGCCGGTTTTATATCTGTTCCTCTTCCTGCCATGTTGGTTGCAATTGTTACCTGCCCTTTTTCTCCCGCGTGGGATATGATTTTTGATTCTTTTTCATGGTATTTCGCGTTTAGAACCTGGTGCGGGATACCTTCTCTATTAAGCATTCTTGATATCAATTCGGATATATCTACGGAGACTGTACCCACAAGAACGGGTAGCCCTTTATTGTGTAACTCTTTAATTCTTTTAACTATTGAGTTGTATTTTTCTCTTTTTGTTCTGTATATTAAATCGTCATGGTCGATTCTTCTTACCGGTTTATTGGTTGGTATTTGGATCACATCTAGGTCGTATATTTCCATGAATTCTTCTGCTTCTGTCGCGGCTGTTCCCGTCATCCCGGAAAGTTTATCATACATTTTAAAATAATTTTGAAGGGTTATTGTCGCGAAAGTTTGAGTTTCTTTTT
>CAZALG010000331.1:0-2260 GCA_964485935.1 uncultured bacterium
AACTATATCAAAAGCAACCTTGAACAACTTAAGAATATCCGAAGGCATACCGCGAGAGAAATTCAGCGCCATGACTAAAAAAACGGAATGTATCCATCAACGTTCTGGCGGTGGAGAAATCTTGACGAGTTTGGCACTCTCTTCGGGTATTATTGATGTGTTAACAAGGACTATAGTAAATAAACTTGATGAAGTACGAAAATCGCCATTATTTAGACCAAAGAATGGAACTGGGAAAGATCATCCAAGGTATCGTGTGCAAGGAAGATTTACTAAAAAGTACAATCAACTTAAGTCAGTGAGGAAGAATCGATTCAAATCAATAGAATATAAAATACCGAAGAAGAACTTCTCTACCATGGATATTTTTCAAAGAACAGAGAAGACAATATCTCGCTACAATATGGCACTTCTTTGCCTACCATTAGTTACGTCGAACGGGAAAGCAAGCCGGGTAAACCGTGTGAAAGGAAATGATTTAGAGTTTCTCTGTGGGTATAACTACAAAGATGCAGCCCTGGACAAGTATCTCCGGGAACTTAAATATTTAAAGGTATCTGAGAAGTTAATTGCAGAGACCGCCAAATTCTGGGTTAAATTTTGGAAAGAGAGATATGGGAAAGAATCAGTATTTATGTGTTACTACATCGATGGAAACACCAAAGCATTATGGTCATCTCAGCGGTGTTACAAGGGTAAAGTGACGATGCTGGGGCGTGTGATGGGATGTCTTGAGAATGTATTTATCCATGACGGTAAAGGGCATCCACTGTATTTTCAAACATTTCAGGGTCATGTCGACCTTGGAAAGCATGCTTTGAGCATAATTACGGAGTTGACAAGATATTTTGATGATCCTCGAGTCTCAGTAAGGCGGATATTGGTAATAGACGGTGGCGGTAACAGTGTGAAAACTATGAGGACTTTCCATGGGAGTGAAGAGAATTTCATCACAATCCTGGACAAAAACCAAGTAAAAGATAGGAGATTCAAGCACAAGAAAAAACCAAGTAGATATAGATTCGGAGATGCTACTCTCATTGATTGCCGTATAGAATTGAAGGACTCGACAGAGGAAGATTATCTCTATGAGTCGCGTGCTATAATTGTTAGATGGGATAATGGAAGGGAATCAGTTTTGGTAACTGATATACCTTATGATGTACTCAATGCGAGTGAGGTAACCAAGAGATATTTCGACAGGTGGCCAATGCAAGAAAAACAATTTCGCGATGCAAAAGGGCCACTTAATATTCATCGTATTGTCGGTTTTGGGAAGAGGGTTGAGAACTATGACAGCATGAAGGAAAAACATGTAAAACTTAAACGTGCGGTAGACCAGTTACGAAAGAAGCTACGTATTCCCCTGGACGAGATAGAAAAGATAGAACAGGAGCTTAAAGCTTTATATATTAAGGAAAGAAAGCTTCGCGAAAAGTCACAAATAGAACAGGGGATAAGGTATCTTACGATCAAGGATACAGAACAATTAAAAAAGTGTGAGAAAGAAATTAACAAGTACATACGATTGCAGAAAGCTATTGAAAAGAATTATAAGGAGGATTTCTTAAGATTAAAAAAGTACATTAAGGAAGCAGATAGAATTCGACTAAAGGATAAGGTATATAGAATCGATACAGAACTTGACGGGCTTATGACCTGCTTCAAGATTTCCTTTGCAAATCTATGTAGTTATTTGTTATGCGAATTTATGAATTGTGCTAAATATGAAATGCAAACTTTGTTTGAATCCGTCTTCTGCTTGAGCGGAAACTCCACATTAACATATGAAAAGAAATTGATTGAGCTTGAAAAGAATCCTAAAGAACCAAATGTAATGAAGGAAGTGCTTACATGTATGAATAAACTAAATGAGATGGGTATCCGGGACCTTCAAAATCGTAGATTTTATTTTATGATGCAAAATGGTAAGATTTAGATTAGTCATTTTTTAATTTTACCCGAAAGTCATGTATTATTCAAAAAATTGTGGAAGATTTTAAAGATAATAATACTGGCCTGCCTGGTTTACCCCCTGCTTTATTCGCTGGCAGGATATTACATAGCCTGGCAATTTGAAGCGGTCAGGATATTCTATACCGGTTCGTCTGTCAAGGAACCGTTTCTCACCATGACACTCAACAATTTTAAGAGTGGGCTATTATTCCTGGCTATGTCACGCGGCCTGATCTGGGTGATGATCGGATTATTGATATATTACATGGTTGACATGACCAATATTCAGAAAGCTTTAGAGATT
>CAZALG010000332.1:0-2232 GCA_964485935.1 uncultured bacterium
TGCGGGAGCCTAAGAGCAGAAGACGACGGTAGGGTTGTAACCTTGACTGGATGGGTTAGAAAAATCCGAGACCACGGAGAAATAATTTTTATCGATTTATGGGATAGATACGGTGTTACGCAGATTGTTTTTTCTGTTGAAGATTTTGCTCTTAAAGAGGTAAAAAAATTAGGTCTGGAATGGGTAATTTCTGTAAAGGGTCAGGTGAGAAAAAGACCTGAGGATATGATAAACAAAGATATGCTTACCGGGGAAATCGAAGTCTGTGCTTCGAGCCTAAAAGTTTTGAATTCTTCGGAGGTTCCCCCTTTCGTTGTACAGGAAAGCATCCAGGCGGAAAAAGAATTAAGATTTAAGTATAGATACCTCGACCTCAGGAGAGATAAGGCGATGAAGGGATTTGTTATTCGTCATAAGTTAATGCAGGCTGCCAGAAAGGTTTTAAATAAAAAAGATTTTCTTGAAGTAGAGACTCCAATTCTTGCAACACCTACACCCGAAGGTGCTCGTGATTTCCTTGTTCCCTCAAGGCTTCAAAGCGGGAAATTTTACTCTCTTGCGCAATCTCCGCAGTTATATAAACAAATTCTTATGGTGGCGGGGTTTGACAGATATTATCAGTTTTCGAAGTCTTTCAGAGATGAAGATATGAGGGGAGATAGGCAACTTGAATTCACTCAGATTGACGTTGAGATGTCCTTTGTTGAAGAAAAAGATGTTTTTGCTGTTGGTGAAGATTTGATGGCTGTTTTTTTAGAGGAAGCGCTTGGGGAAAAAATATCTATCCCATTTACTAAATTGACTTACAGGGAAGTTATGGAAAAATACGGTACGGATAGACCGGATCTCCGAAATCCTATTGTTATAGAAGATTATTGTAAACCGGGTAAGAGTGGAAATTTTGGTATTTTGAATTCAGCCCAAATGATTAAGGGAATTAAAGTAAAAGGTTCTTTCAGCCGAAGCGAAATAAATGAGCTGGAAGAGGAAGTAAAAGGGACCGGAGCCAAGGGTCTTTTATATTTGATTAATGATGGAGGCGATTACAAGGGTTCATTTGTAAAGTATTTTAATGATTGTAGTGTTTTTAACTTGAAAGCGGGTGAAACTCTTTTCCTTATTGCCGGTAATAAGGAAAAGGAAGTTCTTGTTCCGCTTGGAAATTTGCGGACTACGCTTGGCAAAAAGTTGGACCTCCTCGAAGAGGGATGGAAGTTTCTCTGGGTTACCGATTTTCCTCTTTTCGAATGGGATGAGGAAAACGGTTGCTGGATTCCCTGCCACCATATATTTACCGAACCAGTAACCTTTGAAGAAAATTTTGAAAAGACTCCGGGCGAAATAATGGGAAAACAGTATGACCTGGTTCTTAACGGCGTAGAATTAGGTTCAGGTAGTGTCAGATGTCATAATCCTGAAATTCAATTGAAATTGATGAATATTATAGGGATAAATGAAGAAGAAGCAATGAATAAATTCGGTTTTCTACTGAAGGCACTCTCTCTTGGAGCACCGCCGCATGGAGGAATAGGCCTGGGTTTTGACAGAATATGTATGCTTCTTGCAGGAGAGAATTCCATCACCGATGTAATTGCATTTCCAAAAACTCTAAGCGGTCTTGGACTTATGGAGGGTTCTCCCGGCCCCGTAAATGATGAAGATTTAAAAGAATTGCATTTGGAGATAATGAAGGATGAGTAATATAAGGGTTTATCCGGATTCAATTTTACATGAAAGGGCTAAAGAAGTTAAAGATTTTACTGATCTTCACAATCTGGTTGAGAAAATGCTTAAGACTATGAGGGACAATGAAGGCCTTGGTCTTGCCGCCAATCAGGTAGGCGTGGCGAGTCAGGTTCTGGTCGGTAGGTCGGATGCCGGGGAAGGACAGATTGTTTTGGTGAATCCGATAATTATGGATGCCCAGGGAGAGGATGTAATGGGGGAGGGGTGCCTTTCTGTCCCGGTGGCGACCGTCGAAATTCCGAGGGCAGAGATTCTTGTTGTTAGAGGATTCGGTGCAGATGGAAAGGAAGTAGAGTATAAGGTGGAAGGTATTATAGCAAGGATGGTGCAGCATGAAATAGACCACCTTAATGGTGTTTTGATAATTGATTATTTATCAAATAAAGATTTGTTGAAATTCCAGATGGAATACGGCAAGAAGGAAGAGGAGGATAAATGAAAAAAGATTTTGTTTCAATGAGAGATATTGATAGAGTAGAATTTATG
>CAZALG010000333.1:0-2230 GCA_964485935.1 uncultured bacterium
GCATTTTTATTTGTCATTTTGATTTTTAATTTTTGATATTTAATTTATGTAGTTGGGAGTCTTGACAAATAAGATGAAACAGGTTAATTATCTTTAAAAGAGGAGATATTTAAAAATGAAAGTCAATGACGATATATTCAGAAAATACGATATCAGAGGAATAGCAGATGAAGAACTCTCAAACGAATTTGCATACAATCTTGGTAAGGCATTCGGAACTTATTTGAAGAGAAAAAACCTTAGAAATATTGCTGTTGGAAGAGATGTTAGGAAAAGCTCTCAAAGACTGTTCGAAAATATATCAAAAGGTATTACTGATTGCGGATGCAATGTAACCAATATAGGTGTCGGACCAAGCCCTCTATTATACTTCACGGTTTTTCACTATAATCTTGCCGGCGGATTAATGATTACAGGAAGTCATAATCCTATTGAATATAACGGATTCAAAATGATGAGAGGAAAAGAAACAGTATATGGCGAACAAATACAAGAAATAAAAGGAATAATAATAAAAGAAGACTACGAAGAAGGAAATGGAAAAATATACGAAAAGGAAGTTGTAAAGGATTATTTAGAATACACATCTCCTTTAATTTCTCCCGTTAAATCCTTAAAAATAGTATTGGATCCCGGAAACGGTACAGCAGGACCTATCGCAATTGAATTGTTCAAAATTCTTGGAGCAGACTTTGAATGTATTAATTGCGAACCGGACGGAAACTTTCCCAAACATTTACCTGATCCGACCGTAGTCAAATACACCAAGCAATTGTCCGACAAGGTTATCGAATTGAAAGCAAATATGGGCATAGGATACGATGGAGACTCTGATCGCGTTGGTATAATCGACGAAAACGGTAAACTTGTTTACGGAGACCAATTATTGGGAGCACTTGCTAAACCTATAATTAAAAAAAATCCCGGAACAGATGTGATTTTCGACGTAAAATGCAGCCAGGGGCTTGTAGAATGGATAAAAAAATTAGGCGGCAATCCATTAATGTGGAAAACAGGTCATTCTCTACTAAAGGTAAAAATGAAGGAAACAGGCAGTTTAATAGCGGGAGAAATGAGCGGGCACATATTTATTGGAGATAACTATTATGGTTTTGACGACGCCCTTTTTGTGTCTGCGAGATTCTACGAAATTGCATCAAAATCAGACAAAACCGTTTCCGAAATAATTAACGAAATGCCTTATTATGAGAGTACTCCCGAAATTAGAACCGAAGTAGGAGAAGAAGCTAAATGGAAAATTGTCGAAGCTGCTAAGGAAGAATTTCGAAAAAAATACGAAACTATCGAAATAGACGGCGCACGTATATTGTTCGGGGACGGTTGGGGCCTGGTAAGAGCTTCAAATACACAACCAATAGTAGTGACACGATTCGAAGCAAAAACTAAAGAAAGATTAGAAGAAATAAAAAAGATTGTAACAGACTTTATAACGCGGCAAGCCGCTAAATTTAATAGTTAAAAAAAGGAAATGGCCACGGATGAACACAGATATACACGGATTTAAGGAAATGTTTTTTTGTTTTAATAAAAATAAGAATATTGGTGGGAAGGGTATTAGTGTTTATCAGTGGAAATCAGTGGCTAATAAAAATTAATGAAAAAAAGAGAAATTTTAGCTGAACTTACCCGAATAGCTTGTAAAATCGGAATAAAAATCATAGAAGATAAATTATTGAAAAAAGGTGGTTACTGCCGAGTTTTCAAAAACAAGTATATCATAATGGACAAAAGAATATCCGAAGAAGACAAACTGAAAATTTTAATCAACGCTTTAAAAAGAAATGATCTTGAAAATATTTATTTAACCCCAAAAATAAGGGAGTTATGCACCGAAAATGAGTAAACTTGGTCTTGTTCTGAGTGGAGGCGCAGGAAGAGGTGTCGCACACCTCGGAGTAATAAAATGTCTTGAAGAAGAGAATATAAAGCCTGATTTAATATTCGGGACCTCAATTGGAACCCTTATAGGCGCCTTATATGCGCTCGGATATGACTTTGTTGAATTAGCAGATAAATGCCAGGAAATTATTGATTCTGAAGAATTTAAGCAATTAGGCTTCGAGTTCTTCAAAGACCATAAAAACGCGTTTCCCCTAAAAAAACTAAGTCGTTACCTTCGTGAAAGACTTACCTTAGCTAAAATGGCTGTATCTCAATTTATAACAAAAAGGGAAACCCTCGAGAAAGTAATAGATAAATTTTTCCCGGA
>CAZALG010000334.1:0-2219 GCA_964485935.1 uncultured bacterium
CACCACCAGCGTTAGTCCTGAGCCAGGATCAAACCCTTCATGAAAAAGAGTTTAATTTGAGAACCCTGACAACTATTCAATTATCAATGATCTGTGTTATATAATATAAAATTTTCTTTTTTTGTCAAGGTCTTTTTGAATGATTTTTTTAATTTTTTTTAATTCTTATTGTTTCTGTAAGTTATTGATGTAAAAAAAATTATAAAAATCAGCTTCTCGCTTTTTGCTAAAAAAATAAAAAATTTCATTACTTTTATGTGCTTTGTGTCTACTTTTAAGATTTTATTTGTTGTAGGGAAGAGGAATTTAAAGCTAAAGGCAAATTGCTAACAGCTAATAGCTTAATTTTGTTAAGGTATAAAAGAAATTGAAAGTGTTTCGCTTAAACCCTGGGGGCCACACATTATTGTGCCCAGAGATATGTTTATTTTCTGGTGTTTTATATTTACCCCAAAGGATAAACCCGCTAATTCAGAAGTTTCTAAACCATCGAATTTTCCAATTTTGCCGTTATACCCGGCAGTAAGTCCGATTATTTTGTTCAAATCATATGAAATAGAAGAACATATACCCAAAAGAGTGCTATATTCTAAGGAAAACATCATTTTATCGGATTTTGCGAGCCCTCCAAGCCTTGATTCTACCGGAAAACTCTCTTTTTCAGTCAAAAAAGCCTTAATTTGTTTGCCAAAATTTCTTACATATACAGAAAAAGACAATAATTTATTTAGGGAATAGATACTTCCTACGTCTACACCAAATCCGTAACTTTGATATTCATCTACAGTTGTATAGGGGAAGAAGACTTTTGCGCCTATATGAAGTTTATCAAATGCAATATTTCCAGCTATTAAAGGAACTACGGATTGATAATTAAAGGCCCCGGTTGATTCACCCATCATATTTGTCTTATTCATGCTTTCACTACGCATTAATTGAGCTCCCATGCCTAAATTAAAAGAATTGCGCTCCCAGATTTTTCCAAAGGACCCAAAAATAAGACCAGAATAGTTAAAAGCGGATGCGATATATGAGTTTTTACCCATTCCGGCGGGATTCCAGAAAAGATTTTCAGGCGCTTCTTTATTCGCGGAGAAGGCTGTACCCGAGGAAAATACTTTGCCATCATAGGGCATGGTTAAATAGGTAAAAGATAGCAGTAAAAATATATTCATTCTACTGTAACGGATTTTGCCAGATTTCTGGGACGATCAACGTCTCTTTCGTTTAAGACTGCTATATGGTAAGCAAATAATTGTAAAGGTATGCTTACCAGGAGAGGGGATAGGTTTTCTTCGCATTCAGGTATGTAAAATACATCGCTTCCTAATTTCTTGATAATCTTGTCGCCCTCGGTTCCTATAACTATAACTTTTGCTTTTCTCGACTTCAATTCTTCAATATTACTTAGCATTTTATCGTAAACTGAAGATTTTGTAGCTATTGCAACAACCGGACTTCCCTCCGAAATAAGAGCAATAGGACCGTGTTTCATCTCTCCAGCAGGATAACCGGTTGCATGGATGTAAGAAATTTCTTTTAGTTTTAAAGCTCCTTCGAGTGCAGTAGGATAATTAATTCCTCTTCCGATAAACATGAAATCTTTTGCATCCTTGAATTTCTTAGCAATTTTCTTGATTTCATTTTCTTTTTCAAGTATTTTTTTCATCTTTTTTGGTAGTTCTTTTATTTCTTTTATTTTTTTGTCTATTTCAGAACTATCAAGGGTCCATTTAAGTTTTGATAGATATAAAGAAAGGAGGTATAACTGGAAGATTTGAGAGGTAAAAGCTTTTGTTGATGCCACTCCGATTTCCGGACCTGCATCCAGAAATATGGTGCTGTCTGATTCTCTTGCGATGGTACTTCCCCTTACGTTAACAAGAGAAAGAATTTTTATAAATTTGGCTTTTGCTTCTCTGAGCCCCGCGAGAGTATCGGCTGTTTCTCCTGATTGAGTTATAGCCATTACAAGAGGTTCTCCGTCCATTACCGGATTTCTATACCTAAATTCAGAGGATATATCGATTTCAGTGCGTATTCGAGCGAAGTCTTCAAAAAGATACTTGCCTATGTATCCTGCGTGCCAGGAAGTTCCGCAAGCCTGTATTATTATGTGAGATAAGTGCGCAAGTTCTTTAGGTGAAAATTTAAAATCTTCTCCAAAATCAAATTCGTTTCCTTTAATCTTAAGACTAATATTATTTCTTATAATATTT
>CAZALG010000335.1:0-2214 GCA_964485935.1 uncultured bacterium
CATCTGGTAAGGTCCTATAGAACAATGACACTCCTGGTCCCACCTTCTATAGTCGACGACCTCAGGAATATCTGTCATATAGGCCCATCCCCTGGACGGGTCCAATTCTCCCCATCTATCCAGAGGTTGTTCATAATAAGTAGGCGCGCCGCTGGCGGTAGTATCGTAAACATCATAAACACTATCCATAGGATAAGCATCTTGAAAATACTGCATAGACGAGTCAATACCAAATACTCCCTTAATCATAACTTCATAAGCATCAACGAATTCCTGGGCTGTCATTGTGTTAAAATCAGCCAATACTCCATTGTGCAATAACATCCAACTGGGTTCCGCCAAAAGACTCGTATGCATTGACGGCTGAGCAGGGTCATTGCTCTCGGCAATATCGGAAATGGGATAGTTCTGCGGAACATCAACACTTTTAGGGGCAAACAAAACCATCGAGCCCCCAAAACGGGCTCCGGTCAGAATATTCCAAATACCAGCATCGACTTTAAAACCATAACTATCTCTCGACGTACTAGTACCCGCTCTAAGAGGAGTAACATAATCAATCCGAAGAGAATCATCATCTTGAGGATAGGAAAGTCTCGTGTCGTGGTTTTCTGTTGTTCCTGCATAGGTAGGCATTACTTTGTTGTCCCCTGTACCGTTTATCATAGCCTCGGTAATCCTGGCAATATAAACGTCATTCAATGTCTGCCCGGGAAGTTCGATTTCATCATCCGAATCTACATTACCCGTATTTACAAATGTCCAATCCCATATAACATAATCATCATGGTCGGGCTGGCTCCAGGCTAAAACTCTCTGTTTAACATCTAAGCCCATGCTCAACCTGACATTGGACTCGACCATTATATCGGCAGTCCCCCACATTTTCTCGGGCGCCACCTCATCTCCAAACGTAGGAAACGGATCTTCACAATGTACTTCATCCACAATTATCTGCGGAAGAGGATATCTCATATACCTCCGTATTGAAAAACCGTCTTCATCCGGAACAGCAAATTGATAAATATCAAGATTACGTAAACGAGCGCAATGTCCTGTAACCATAGCATCCCACACTTGTCCGGTTGTATCCACCCAGTTTCGAGCACCGAAGAGTAATCCGGCTTCCGCAATAAGCTGTATCGGAGAACTGCTATTCTCATCAGACTTGGAAACGTAACTGCCTCTAAAGTACCTAATCATACCCCGATCATAAATGTCAGCGCTATGACAGCCGTGGTCATATACCCTGGCTTCAACTTTTCCCACTTTGACCATTTTAAGAAGCTGGGCATTAACATCGCCCGCCAGGAAAAAAGCCAGCAGAAAAATCAGTATTAATAACTTCCTCTGTTTCATTTTCAATAACCTCCTTTTCCTCAAAAAGAGAACCTTATCCCAAACTGCACATATCTGGGGTCAAGGTAATATAGATATTCTCTGTTTGGATTATTTATATGCGGTTTATCTTCACTTCGCAAATCTCCAATGTGATCCGGTTCAACTTCGAGTTCTTCAGGACCGGATACATCATCATCCCCCACAAAAGGTTCCTTATCATAGATCTCGAGATGAAGGGATTTAAAATATTCATCACGGTCTATATCATTCTCCGGCTCGAAACCCTGAGAATTCAGAGTCCCCCAGTCAAAAAGATTGTGCACTTCCATAAACAGATTAGCTGTCACACCGGCGATTGTAAGATTCTTATTTATACTCATATCCATAATACGAGTATCCGGCCACTGGACATTGTTTTGCAACACATCACCCCAGAGCTCTTGATCCTTACCGGCATCAAACGTGTCATAGTAACCCGCTCTCCATTGATACAAGAATGAAAGATTATAACCTCCTAAAAATGCTCCCCAATCCTGAGGTGCTTTCAATGTAATCAGAGCCCTGAAAACCGGTTGCGGAATGGGTTTATCCTCCTCGGGGTCTACCTCTGTTTGATTTGACTCTAGCCTCGGTTCCTCATAATGCTGCGTTATCCCTATTCTTCCAGATGTACGCACTATGTAATCATAATTTATCCACCCGGTAAAAAACCTTCCATGGTCTTTCCTGAACTCAAATTCAAAACCTCTTGTATCACCATAGCCGGTATTTTCGAACGTCGTATAATTAACATATCCGTCCATATTTTGATACTCAACCTCACCAATCTCATTATCTATATCCTTATAGTAACCCGAAACCCTTGCCATATAA
>CAZALG010000336.1:0-2213 GCA_964485935.1 uncultured bacterium
ATTTGAACATAAAAGAAAACGGCAATGTCGGTATCGGGACTACGAGTCCAGCAGATAAATTAGATGTTAATGGTATAGTAAAGATGAGTGGTTTTAAATTAACGACCGGCTCACCAGGAGACGGTGATGTTTTAACTTATAACGGAACTAGCGGCGAAGGAGAATGGAGAACGATTTCTGGGGGTGGAGGTTCATGTTTATGGGATGAAGGTTCGGGTGATAATATTTATTATAACGAGGAAAATGGCAATGTCGGTATCGGGACTACGAGTCCAAAACACAACTTGGAAGTAGAGGGAACGATTGAAACAGACTATTTATATCCCTCCCAGGGTGATGGTACCCCTTACCGTTACTTGCGTTTCGGAGATAACTCAAAATTTTGGGCAGGGTTTATGTGGAATTACAATGGTGTAAACTATGGAGATGGGGATGATTTTTCAATATATACGTATGATAATAGGGATATCACTTTCTATACAGGAACAGGCAATATTATTATGTTTCCCAGTAGTGGCGGCAATGTCGGTATCGGTACGAATGATCCAACTGCTAAGTTGAATGTGGTTGGCGATATAAGAATTCCTTATGATAACAGAATATATTTTGGAGGCCCATGGATACAAGGATATCAAGTAGGTGGTGGTTATGGTGGCCTGAAATTTTATGGAAATGGCGGAGGTGAAGATCATCTTGGCATTGCTGTGGATGCGTCCGGCAGAGTCGGTATCGCAACGGATAATCCCCAGTCGGAACTTGCAGTAAATGGAACAATTACTGCAAAGGAGATTATAGTCACATTAGATGGTTGGTCTGATTTTGTCTTTGCGAATAATTACAGACCTATGCCGCTTAATAGGCTTGAAAAATATATTAAGCGCAACAAGAGCCTTCCGGGTATTCCAAAAGAGAAAGAAGTACTCAAAGGTGGTGTAAATCTTGGTGATATGCAGGCAAAACTACTGGCAAAAGTTGAAGAATTGACGCTGTATGTGATAAATCAAAATAAAGAAATAAGTGAACTAAGAAAAGAAAATGAAGAGCTAAAAACTCGTATATCTGCATTAGAAAGGTAAGCTTGATAATGTGTTATCTATAAAGGAGGATATATGATTACAAAAAAGTCAAGTTACTTTATTTTGCTATCTTTTCTTTTCTCTCCAATAGTTATAATCGCCGCTGATTGCCCAATTATTTTTGTGCATGGCATCCAGAGTGATTCAAGACCAGTAATTGGCTGGCCTACCTGGAGTAGTTCACATTCTGCAATGATGAAAATTGTGAATTCGGGATACGGAAATTATCAAGCTGGGGTACCTTTAGAGTGCGACAAAAATTCAACACTGCAAAGTATGCCAGACAGCAGAAGAATTTACAATTTCTCATACTATAATCCCGATGGAACTCCAGGAGTAATAGGTAGTGACGGAAGATATTATCCTACCGCTTACCGTATGGAATACGCACTTAATGAGGGTTATGCCTGCTGGGCTGAACATTTGGCAGACTTCATCGATAAGGTTCTTGCAGCAGCAGAAACTGATAAAGTTGATATAGTTGCTCATTCTATGGGAGGCGTAGTTACGAGAGCCGCGACTACCTACTACGGGTGTGGAGATAAGGTAAGAAAAATTATAACTGTTGGAACCCCTCATGATGAATTCGATCTAAACTTATTTATTGAGACTTTGATTTCAGAATATGCTTTCAACGAATTTCAGGAAAAGGGGTCCTTATTGGAAATGGGAATAAATTATAAAACTCTTTCAGGAAACGTTATGTTTGAGGACGTATATAATCCCGGTATCGAAAAGAGTTATCTTGACTGGTTGTTAGAAAATGACCCACAAGTCCCAATTGCTTGTATTGCAGGTAACAATCCACCGGGATGGACTGAAATTTTTGGCAATAATGATGGTTTAGTTAGAGTTCCAAAAGCTCATCTTGGATATACAGAATTAAATCCTACAATTTATGCGATGCACGCTAGACCTTGGACCACATACGACGACGGAGCTATCACCTCATGCGCCTTCACAACTGAATTTATTAAAAAGTGGATCATTGACGATGAGGTTCTCCCTAATTCGCCCGTTCCCAATAATTTTAATGTACGACCTGGGATAGTGGTTCAACATGAACAATACCTAGATTTTTGTTCTCCGGGTCTGAGCTCCTGGGGTCCAGTTTTGAGCACTTCTGTCAGAGTTTAC
>CAZALG010000337.1:0-2199 GCA_964485935.1 uncultured bacterium
AAGAAGGTTTAAAGTTTACAGAGGAATGGGTTCGGTTGATGCGATGGAAGCTGGCAGTAAAGATCGATATTTTCAGAATTTTCATACCGGAAAACTGGTTCCTGAGGGAGTAGTTTCCAGGGTTCCTTATAAAGGCCCGGTCAGTGAAGTTCTCTTTCAGCTTGAAGGGGGGTTGCGATCAGGGATGGGATACGTAGGTGCTAAGAATCTTAAGGAACTAAAGGATAAGGCAAAATTCATCCAGGTTACCAATGCCGGACTCACAGAAAGTCATCCACATGATGTTAAAATAATTAAAGAACCGCCCAACTACGAGATTATAACATAATAGTTACCTCAGGAGGAATTGTGAATACTATACACGGAACCACAATCCTTGGAGTTAGAAAAGATGGAATTGTTGCCATGGGTAGTGACGGTCAGGTTACCGTTTCTGATACTATAATGAAAGCTACCGCAAAAAAAATCGAATTGTTAAGAGATGGAGAGGTTCTTGCGGGTTTTGCAGGATCGGTGGCTGATTCTATTACTTTGTGTTCTATGTTTGAAGATCAGATTAATAAATATCCTAAAAATATTTCCAAGGCAGTTGTTGAGTTTGCAAAGCAATGGAGAAAAGATAAATATCTGAGAAGATTAGAAGCGCTTTTAGGTGTTATGAATCTAGATGAATCCTTTATTCTGTCGGGAAGTGGTGAAGTAATACGTCCAGATGACGGTTTAATTGGTATTGGATCAGGAGGCGGATATGCAATATCCGCAGCCAGAGCATTGCTCCTTCACTCTTCTCTTGATGCTCCTTCGATTGTCGAAGTTTCCATAAAGCTTGCTTCCGATATTTGTGTTTATACTAATAATAATATTTCGGTAGAGGTGATAAAAAGTGGAAAATGAGTTGGAGCTTAAACCGAAAGAAATAGTGGAGAAATTAGCTCGCTATATAATCGGGCAGAACGAGGCAAAGAAAGCGGTTGCAATAGCTATAAGGAATAGATGGAGAAGGCAGCAGGTTAACGGGGATATGGAGAAGGAGATTTATCCTAATAATATAATAATGATAGGACCTACTGGTGTAGGGAAGACTGAGGTCGCAAGAAGGCTTTCTCTTATTATGAGTGCTCCCTTTGTGAAAACCGAAGCGACGAAGTTTACCGAGATTGGGTATGTGGGAAGGGATGTCGAATCGATGGTCCGGAGCCTTATGGATGTTGCCGTTAAGATGGTACAATCGAAGAAAATAGAAGAGGTCAGGGAAAAAGCCCTGAAGCTTGCCGAAAAAAGAATTCTTGATTTGCTTGTACCGACTGGGAATGTAGGGGAAACGATGGATGAGAGCAGAGAAAAAATGAGGAAGAAATTGAGAGAAGGAGAATTCGAGAAAAGGAAAATCGAGCTCGACCTTAAGAAAACAGATAAACCTTTCATTGAAATACTCGGAGCAGTAGGTCCCGAGCAGTTAAGTTTAGGCGTTCAGGATGCTTTTTCCAATTTAATGCCTAAATCTACCAAGAAAAAGTTTGTTACTATTGCCGAAGCCAGAGAGATTTTTGTGAAAGAAGAATCTGAAAGATTAATAGATAGGGAAGATGTCATTGAGGAAAGTAAAAGGAAAACCGAAAACTCAGGTGTAATATTCCTTGACGAGATAGACAAAATTATAGGCGGTGATTCCAGATCCGGACCCGATGTTTCGCGCCAGGGTGTTCAGAGAGATCTTCTGCCCCTTGTTGAAGGAACAACGGTCAACACAAAATACGGGCCGGTTAATACAGATCATATACTTTTTATCTCTGCAGGTGCTTTTTCTTCTGTTTCTCCCTCCGATCTTATTCCTGAGTTACAGGGTAGATTCCCGATAAGGGTTGAGTTTGGAGACTTGAGTAAAGAAGATTTTCGCAGGATTCTAATTGAACCGGACAATTCTCTGGTCAAACAATATAAGGCTTTATTTAGAGCAGAGGGGTTCGAGCTTGATTTTAGCGAGGAAGCATTGACTTTAATCGCCGATTATTCTAAACGGGTCAACGAAATTAGTGAGAATATTGGCGCGAGGAGGCTTCAGACAGTTATGAATACTTTGTTGGAAGATTATCTCTTTGAAATGCCTGATTTGCCTGACAAGAAAATTCTTATCGAAGAAAAAGAAGTAAAAAACAAACTCGAAGAAATAGTTGGGGATGAAGCCCTGAGCAGGTATAT
>CAZALG010000338.1:0-2190 GCA_964485935.1 uncultured bacterium
ATCTCAGGATACTCTAAATAAAGTTGTAGATTATCTTTTGCCCAGAGTTCTGGAAATTAAAGTCTTTAATACAATTTGTGATGTAACAAGCAAAAGGCAAAAAGAAGTTAAGAAACTTGCAAAAAAGTCAAATGTTGTAATAATAGTTGGAGGTAAGAGAAGCGCTAATACTTCCAGACTTGCCGGAATTGCAAGAGCGGAAGGTTGTGTCACTTATTATATAGAAGAAGCAAAAGAAATAAAAAGTAAATGGTTTACCGATGTAGACAGGGTAAGTATAGCATCAGGAGCGTCAACCCCTGATTGGATTATTAAAGGAGTAATAAAAAAACTAAAAGAAATTGATAAAAGTAAGGAGGAAGTACTGCATGAACGAAGAGTTAAGTTCTATAATTGAACCTATAAGTGAAAAAGATGCGACCAAACTGCTTGATAAGTTTTTAGAAAACGAGTCACCGGGTATTGGTTTGGTTAAAGGAAGAATAGTAAAGATTACCGATAATGAGGTTTTAGTTAATGTCGGTTTGAAGTCTGAAGGAATCATACCTATCGATGATTTTGATTCTGTTTCAAAGTTTTCTGTTGGAGATGTCGTTGATGTTTATCTTGATGATATCGGTGGCCATCAAGGGCTTGCTACCATTTCAAAGAAAAAGGCAGATTTTATAAAAGTCTGGGATCAGGTAAAGGAAGCGCATAAGGAGGATACTCCCGTAGAATGTGAAGTGGTGAGAAGAGTTAAAGGCGGATTTATGGTAAGGGTTTTTGGAACGGAGGCTTTTCTTCCCGGTTCTCAGGTCGATTTGAAGCCTGCAAGAGATCTGGATATTGGTATTGGTGACAAGTTTGATGTTAGGATAATAAAGGTAAATTTCAAAAGAAGAAATATAGTGGTATCAAGAAGGGTGTTGCTGAGTGAAGAACAAGAAGCTAAGGTTAAAGAATTCCTGGAAGAAATAAAAGAAGGAGACATAGTAGAGGGAACCGTTAAGAATATTACCGAGTTTGGAGCTTTTATAGAATTAGATGGTATAGACGGTCTTCTTCATATAACAGATATGTCCTGGAGAAGAATCAATCATCCTTCTGAGATGCTTTCTATAGGTGATGCTGTTAAAGTTAAAGTGAAAGAAGTGGATGAAGATACCAAAAGAGTGTCTTTAGGTTTAAAACAGTTAAAACCGGATCCCTGGAAAAACGTACAGGAACGTTACCAGATTGGGAATCAGGTTACAGGGAAAGTCGTTTCCCTTACAGATTATGGTGCTTTTGTTGAACTTGATTCAGGAATTGAAGGACTTATCCATGTTTCTGAGATGTCATGGACCAAACATATTAAGCATCCGTCTGAAGTAATGAAAGTCGGGCAAGAAGTAGAAGCTATAGTTTTGGAGGTGGACGAGAAAGCTCGTAAGATTTCTTTGGGATTGCGTCAGGCGGTTCCGGACCCATGGGAGAAGGTAGCTGAGAAATATCCGGAAGGCTCTGTAGTTAAAGGGAAGGTTGTCAATCTCACTTCTTTTGGTGCTTTTATTCAATTGGAGGAAGGAGTTGAAGGACTTCTTCATATTTCCGATATATCCTGGACGCAGAGAATTAATCACCCGAGAGATGTACTCGATAAAGGGAAAACCGTGAAATGTCAGGTGCTTGCAGTCGATGTGCAAGAAAGACGTATTTCACTTGGCTTAAAACAACTTAAAGATGATCCTTTGAAAATTTTTGCGGAGAAGTACCCCGTGGATAGTAACATTATCGGAACAATTTTTGAATTGTTGCCCAGAGGAGTTATAGTTTCTCTTGGTAAAGGATTAAAAGGTTTTGTTCCTTTTTCTCACCTCGTGAAGAAGAATATCAAGAAGCCAGAAGAAGGATATTCGCTGGGAGGCAAGTTAAAATTGAAGGTTATAGAAATTGACATTGATAGAAGGAATATTGTGCTTTCGGAACGGGAATATTTAAAGGAACAAAAGATAAAATACGATGAATTGCAAAAGAATAAGGAAGAGGGTGGAGAACAGCAAGAGGCGCTGGAAGAAGAGGAACTTGTTCCGGAAGAAATGAAAGAAGAAGATGATATTATATCTGAGGTTCAGGAGGAAGAAGTAGACGAAGTTGAGGAAGAGTCTGAGACGGAAGATGAAGACTCTGAAACCGAAGAGGAAAAAATTGAAGATAAGGAAGAGGAAA
>CAZALG010000339.1:0-2186 GCA_964485935.1 uncultured bacterium
CACATCGTCAGATATTGTCGATACTTCTTTCGCTCTGCAGGTTAAAGAATGTTCGTCGATTATAAAAAAAGAACTCAAAAACCTCCTCGAAATCTTAAAAGAAAAAGCTCTCGAATGTAAAGGAATACCAATTATCGGTAGAACTCATGGTATCCACGGAGAACCAACTTCTCTCGGACTCAAATTCTTATCATGGTATTCGGAAGCCAAAAGAGCGAACAGCCGCTTTGCAACGGCCTCTAAAGAAACCGAATACGGTAAAATATCGGGAGCAATGGGCAATTTTGCTCATCTCGATCCTGAGGTAGAAGAAATTGCTCTAAAAAAACTAAATTTAAAACCGGAACCAATCTCGACTCAAATTGTGCCGCGTGACAGATACGCCGAATACATATTTGCTCTGGCTACCATAGGTTCAACAATCGAACATATAGCACATGAGATAAGACACATGCAGCGCACAGAAATAAGAGAATTGGAAGAACCATTTAAGAAAGGACAGAAAGGGTCATCTGCAATGCCGCACAAAAGGAATCCTATACTTTGCGAACGTCTATCCGGAATGAGTCGCCTGCTCCGTTCATATTTAATAACAGCTATAGAAAATATAATACTGTGGAATGAACGGGATATTTCTCATTCTTCTACGGAAAGAATTTACTTTCCGGATGCCATAACCCTTACAATTTATATGCTAAGAAAACTAGCCTTTATTCTTAAAGATATAAACATATACAGAGATAATATAGAAAGAAATATCTGGCATACAAGAGGTCTTGTCTTCTCTCAAAGAGTACTTATAAAGCTGCTGGACAAAGGGGTAAAAAGAGATGAAGCTTACAATATCGTGCAGGAAAACGCTATGGAAGTCTGGCAAAAAGGCGGGAATTTTAAAGAAAAAATAGAAAACGATAAAAGAGCGAAAAAGTATATTAATAAAAAAGAATTAGAAAGTCTGTTCGACCCGAAAAGTTACCTAAAAAACGAAGAAAAAATATTCAAAAGAGTACTTGAATGATAATTTTTACGGATCTCGATAATTGCCTTCTCGATTCATCATATTCCGCAATTTCTATTCGTGACTTCATCCATAGTCTAATAGAAAGAGGAATAATAATATCTATTATTTCAAGTAAGACATCACCGGAAATCAATTTTTTCTTCAAGGAAATAGACCTTTCCGGTCCATATGCCGCGGAAAACGGAGGACTTGTTGTAATTAACGGAGAAAGAGAAGAATTGGCAACCAGATCCGAAATAGTAAAACGCGATTTACGAAACACCGCAAAAAAAATGGATGTAGAAATAGAGCTTCTCTCCGAGATGAAAGAGAAAAAAATCAAAAAACTTACCGGACTACCGTATCATTTAATCCCTCTGGCGAAAAAAAGAAGTTTTTCAGAACCTTTCCGTTTTAGAGAAGCGGCAAATAAAGATTTTCTCAAAGAATTAAAATCGCTTGGTTATACAATCTTCTCGGGAGGCAATTTTTACCAGGCGTACCGGGGATCATCAAAAGGTATGGCTGTAAAAATCATTAAAAGGAAAAAGAACGGCTTTTCAATAGGTGTCGGAGACTCCGCAAACGATTACCCTATGCTCGACGAATGTGATTACCCTATTTTACTAAAGAGTAAAAAAAATAAAAGATATAAAAGCTTCGAAGGTTTCGGACCACTAATATGGAAAAAAGCTGTAGAACAAGCTTTGGAGGAAAAAAATGTCTGATTTTTTCCAAAATGGCATTATAACAACATTACACAAATTACCAGGTTATTCTCTCGAAAAAATTGAAAATAGTCTTAGAGAAATTTCAAAAGAAAGAAAATTTGCCTTGCTCCTACCTTCCCTTTACTCTGAACTTGAAGGTAAAGCTCTTCCGGGAATCGTAGAACAACTAAAAGAAGCCGATTATATCCACGAAGTGGTTGTCTCCCTGGATAAAGCAAATAAGACTCAATTTAATCACGCGAAGAAATTTTTCTCCAAATTACCCACAAAAACAACCATAATCTGGAACGACTCTCCGCAAATTAAAGACATATATAAACGTCTCAAAAAAAATGGACTCGATCCCGGAAAAAGAGGAAAAGGGAGAGGAGTCTGGACAGCAATGGGTTACATCCTGGCAAAGAGTGAAGTGTATATGGTAACTTTACACGACTGCGACATACGTACTTATTCAA
>CAZALG010000340.1:0-2179 GCA_964485935.1 uncultured bacterium
TGACTTTCCATGAATTGGATTTTTTTAAACAAATCTTTTGCTATTTTAACTAATTTTTCGGTTTTTGCAGGGTCGTTTTTCAAGATTGGATATCCTCTTTTATATCGAAGTTCATAATCTATGTTGTAAGAAATCTTAAGGGCTTTAAGAATATTTCCTATCCATTCGGGAGCTTTTTGCCATAATTCTTTTTCTATCGTTCGTACCGTGCCTTCCATTTTGACTTCTCCGGGTATTATATTGAATGCTGTTCCTCCGTTTATTGTGCAGATGGAAATAACAAATGGGCTCTTTGGGTCGGCTTTTCTGGAAACCAGGCTCTGAGTTTGATTTATAAACAAAGCAGAAGCGTAAATCGGGTCTACTGTTTTATGTGGTTCCGCGGCATGTCCGCCTTTACCTTTAATGGTTATTTTCATTTCATCCGCGGCTGCAAGCATAACTCCGGGTTTTAAGGTCAGAGTTCCGACTTCTGATTCCGGCTCTATATGAATAGCGTAAATTTCTGATATTCC
The DNA here is from genome assembly GCA_964485935.1 of uncultured bacterium. Lineage (GTDB taxonomy): Bacteria > Hydrothermota > UBA3072 > UBA3072 > UBA3072 > JAFGHJ01. The sequence continues at coordinate 516 of CAZALG010000340.1, forward strand.
TTTTAAAGCACCTTCTTCTATCATTCCCTTTGCTCCTCCGGGAGTTTTTTCTTCAGAGGGTTGGAAGATTAACCTTACAGGTGGAGGATTTTTAGTTTCGGATAGAAGCTTTGCAGCCCCAAGGAGCATTGCCATATGTGTATCATGTCCGCAGGCATGCATATATCCATTATTTTCGGATTTATATGGAAGAGAGTTTTCTTCCGTGATAGGCAGAGCATCCATATCTGCGCGTAAAGCTATTCGATTTTTGCCTTTGCCTATATCTGCTATAAGTCCTGTTTTATTTAGAGTTTTTGGTTTATACCCCAGATTTTTAAGTTCTTTCTCTACAAAATCGTGTGTCCAGTTTTCTTTAAATGCGGGTTCGGGATGTTTATGGAGTTCACGACGTGTATTTATTATGTACTTTTTTATCGAATCTGCTTTTTTAAGTGCATTTTTCATATATGTAATTTATTAGAAAAGACACTTAAATCAAGGGGATTGCAAAGTAAATGAAGTATTAGTTCAGGTTTTTCTCTTCTTCCAAAAGGGAGGTATAAATTTCCTTTCAAGTTTAGCCTTTTTCATGTAGTATGCTCCAATAAAAGTAGATATTATTATTGCAATTATTGACGATTCAAGACCGTTTTGACTGCCGGCTAGTATCTCCGGGCCTGAAACATTTATCTTTAATAGGCTATCCATATCTTGTATTTTTAACAGAATGCCATTCTGAATAAAATTATACATGAAGTGGAATCCGAATATCATCCAGATTTTACGGGTTCTTATATAAAGAGCTGAAAAGAGTGTTGCTCCTATTATTGTGATTGCAATTGCACCCCAGAGGGTATAATCGGGAAAGAGTAAATGTTTGAATCCAAAGATAAGCCCTGCGATAACAATAGCAGGTACACTACCCAGATTTCGTTCGGCGATTCTAAAAATTATTGCGAAATAAACTATATCCTGGAGAAAAGCAAAGAAAAACGCGAATAAGAAACTTTGATAAATGTCTGGTGATTTATTAATTGCTTCTACAGAACAATAACCCAGAAGATATAACGATAAAAAGATTACAGAAATTAAAGAAAGTCCTATGATACACCCTGTAGAGAAATCCTTTATCGTTTTCTTATTAAGAGATATTTCATCGGCTTTCCGTTTTTCGAAGATTTTTACAAAATAGAGATAAATGAAATATACAGAAAGCATGCGAACAACGAAAATCAAGGAAGATGTAATAAGATTATTTTTAATGGGTAGTGTTGATAAGGTAAGTTGTGCCAAACTTTCTAAAATAAAGGTCAGTACATTTACTAATGCCACACCTATTATTATTTGCAGGACTGGAAAGTTTATTATCTTAAGGAAGATTGTTCTGAATGATTTTTTGTTTCGGTTATTCTCTATTTGTTCCATCTAATTTTTCTCGAATTTATTATAATTATTTTCAAATATTTTTCAATTGCCTGCAGAAAAAATACTTGATTCAAAAAGTGATGAGGTACGCGGATTTAAGGAGGTTCTCAGGATTATTATGAAATTATAAAAGTTCATAATAAGAAGGGGAGGGGGTTTTCCTGAAAAAAGCGTAAATCCGCGTGCCATAAGAAATCCTCTTCTATTCTATAGATATCTTGACTTTTTCGTTTTTGTCTTCGACTTCCACGAGGGTG
>CAZALG010000341.1:0-2178 GCA_964485935.1 uncultured bacterium
ATTTTAAACTCAACAGTATTAAAATAGACTTTATCCGCTTTTCTTTCTATTAAAAGGGTATTTATATCTTCATAAGTGCTAATATCCCGGGGAGGATTAGCTACCAGATCTAAAAATCCTTCGACATCTATCTCATTGCAAGACGTGTCAAAAGTCAAACTCTCAACATTTAGTCGCTTAAGCTTTTTAACAAATATCTGCACACTTTCATAATCAGCAAAATCAACATGAACATCTTCCACAATGACGCTATCTCCTAATAAAACAAAAGAGATTTCCGCGGTCTCTTCTGCAAAAGAACTAATCTCTTCAACTATTTTCTTCTGCTGTTCCTTTATTAGAGGGTGTTCTCCGGGATAAGCTATTTTATAATTAACTCCAAGAGCAAGATTTCTAAGAAGATCTATTAGAATCTTTTTTTCTATTATTTCCTCCTATTAAGATAATTATACTTATTTTCTATAATTTTTCAAGCTTCTCGTACACTTAATTTTATTCCCGTTCATTTGGTTTTTGCCCGACTGGCGAGCCAAATCCACGGGTAACGTAAAACAAAGGTCCATATCTGTTGCAATATGTTAAACAAAAATCAAATTTTCCTATTCTTATTCCCATTCCGGCTCCAAAAACGAAACAATATTCATCTCTCTCGCCAATAGGGTAAAGCGGAAACGACTCCAAGCTGTCCTGTATTGGAAGAGTTATATATTCCTGCATTGAAAATCCTGTCGATCCTATTAAAATAAAATTCCTGAAATATTTTCTTGCTACAAATTGTGCTGCCACTTCGTTTCTCTCTCTATATTCGGTGAAGTACTCTTCTGGGTATTCTAGAGGATTACCCCAATTGTAAAACGGAATATCATAATAATGAGGTGCATTGCCTGTCAAGGACATCGTCAGCTTGGTTCCAAAATCTAAAGTAGGACTAACTATTTTTCCGAAATCCAGAGAAAAAGTCAATGCATCATTATGTCCATGGAACCCCCCAAATCCACCCCCAGAGAAATACTGAAGAATTATCAATATTATCATTAAATTGTATCTCTTTTGCTTTTACACCTTCTTAAAAATTTAGTTATCTCGAATACAGCAAGGAATACACGAATTGAGCATAAAAAGCAAAACCAGTCGATTGCTTTAAGCCTCTGTTTTTTTACAAATAACCTACTCATAAAAATACCATTTAAATTATACCGTAGATTTAAAGAAAAAACAACCCTTAAAACATGATAAGTTTCTCTATTATAATAATAAAAAAGCGCGTGTTATTACGCGATCAAACGCACAGAGAAAAAAAGTTGAAAGAAGTAAACGAAAAGAGATTCCTAAAGGAACCAATTTAATTTTACCTGTTTTTCTTTTTATGACGGTCTGCTCTTCTTTTCTTTTTTCTTTTATGTTTTTTTATTTTTTTTGTTTTTCTTTTTTTTCCACTTGGCATAAAATTTCTCTTTTCCTCCTTTTATCCTTATCGTGAGAATGAGAAGAAGTTAAATAGAATAAGGCATCTGTCAACCCTTTACCATAAAAGCTCTAATCTTTTTCCTCTTTTTTACCACAGAGCACACAGAGAATTTATTTGTTTTCTAAGCTAACAGCCAGTTGAAAAGGCTAAGAGCTCTTTTTTCCATCCTTGACACCTATCTCAATAATCATTATAATTATACAAATTTACTATAAACACAGGAGGAATGAATGAAAAAAATAGCATTTTTAGCCGTTTATGTATTACTTTTTATTTTAATGGCTGGAACTTCTTGCGAGGAAGAAGACAATTTTAATTTCTCAGGGGAAACAATCGACCATCACTGCGTTGACATAACCCAAATACCTCGAGACTGGATTGAAGTAGCAAAAAATACCCTTCATATAGGATATGGGCACACTTCTCATGGAAGCCAGATAACATCCGGTATGGCAGGTTTGGTAAATTTTGCCAACAACGGAGGTAAAGGACTTTCTTTACCGGAAGATATTTTTGAATTTAATAACGGAGACACCGATGGGGCTCTTGGCCTGCATGACAATGCAATGGCTGGAGATGTTGGATATTATCCTCAATGGGTCAACGAAACGAGAGAATATCTGAACGATCCTTCTAATTCGGATGTAAATGTTATTATGTGGTCATGGTGCGGGCAGGTCAGCAGCACTTATTCCTCAGGACATCTCTGG
>CAZALG010000342.1:0-2177 GCA_964485935.1 uncultured bacterium
CTAAAAGGTGTATCAAAATCCATTGGGACACCATCAGCCTTCATCTGTTTTATATACCAGTCTGTATTCATAAGAGCGAAACACGCTACCCGAACCCCTTTCTTTTTCTCAGAATCAAATTTTCTAAATCCTTTAACTTCCTGAAGAAACCAAAGAGGAAATGTATCATTGTCTCCGTTAGTAAAAAATACAGAGTTGTCCACAGGGCAGGAAAGAAGGTTATACGCGTAATTATGAGCAATCCAATTCTCTCTTCTGTTTGCATGACTTTTCACATTTGAAGTGAGAGGTATAAAACCCATAATAAAACTTAAAAGAACAACACAATATACAGGAACGGTTTTTCTTTTCTTTAATTGTTCGTACATCCAGTATAAGCCGAGAGCTACGTAAAACATAAAAAAGAAAAACCCGGCAGTCCAGAAATAATCTCTTTCTCTAGGCTCTCTGGGTTGATGTGCTGGATTGGGATCCGACGGAGAAAATTCATGATTTAAATAAACCACTAATCCTATTGTAACCAGTACATAAAGTATAAAAATTAAATAAAAGGATTTTCTGTCTTTCTTAAAATGCACAAACATTCCCCAGAACCCAATTAAAACATATATGTATGTTCCTAATATCGATATATAACGAAGTAAAACGCTAGTAGCCTCTCTCGGATATGGGAAAAATTGCCATGAGAAATACTTAAAGAAAACCTTAATTTGCTCCATTAATGCACGTAATGGACCATAGTTGGTCTCCCATGAAGTATGTCTAATGAATATACTATCTCTTCCATATTGTTTTCTTGATATTACATCCAATAATTTTACCCATGTCGTGGGATTCGATTCATTTATAGCCGGACTTGCCTGTGCTCTTATTATTAAATACAAATAGGTAGAAACAGCTATTGCCGCAAGTATTAGTACAGCCGCTATAAGTTTAGGATTTTTAAATACTTTCCAGTCTACTAAAAGTATAAATACCAGAGTCCCGGGGACCAAAAGTAACGGCAGAAGATGAATCCCAACAGATAACGCTAACAAGTAAACTAAAAGAAGCAATAAATTATTGTTTCCTACCTTACCTCTATTATCATTCCACCTAAGAATTAACCATATACCAAGTGTAAGAACCAAAAGTGAGGTGGCATATACTTCCGCTTCTACAGAACTGTCCCACACACTGAAACAGAAACCGCCACCGATAGATGAGAATATCGCAATAAGATGATTGCCAAGAGAAAGTTTTCCCGTTTTATTTTCCTTGAATCTGCTAAATACGTTTAGAATTATCAGGTACAGAAATCCTCCTGCTAAAGCACCCGAAAGTACAGAAATAAAATTTATTCTCTTCGCGACCTCCCCAAAAGGGAGAAGAATATCAAAAATTCTTCCCATTAAAACGTAAAAAGGTGTTCCCGGAGGATGAGCGACTCCTAAAATGTGAGAACAGGCTATAAACTCCCCGCAATCCCATAGCGAAACAGTAGGGGCAATTGTATAGAGATATACTGAAAACAAAATAATAAATACCGAAAAAAACCCTATTACTTCCTTTCGGATGAACTTCTTAAAAAACAAATTGAATCCCTCCCTTTCCTTTTTTTAAATAAATTATTTACTCAACATATCCTGTATAGTTGATTTAAGTTCATTAACGTCTAAATCACCGTAGTAGTCTCCGCCTACAGATATAGATATTGAGCCTGTTTCTTCCGACACTGCAAGACATATTGCATCTGTTTCTTCAGTAAGACCAATAGCTGCCCTATGTCTTGTTCCTAGTGTAGGACTAAGATCCGGATGATCTGTCAGAGGCAATATACTTTTAGCCGCAACAATACGATCTTCCTGTATTATTACAGCTCCATCGTGAAGAGGTGAATATATTGAAAATATTGAAACTAAAAGATCAGAAGAAACAACCGCTTCCATTTTAATTCCCGTTCTAATATAAGCATCAAGCGGAACTTTCCTCTCTATAGCAATTAAAGCACCTATTCTCTTGTCAGATAATTGTATAATAGCTTTACTAACTTCTTCGGAAACAATTTCAATTGCTTCCTGAATAAAATATCCGAACCTGCTCGATTTTCCAAGGCTAATGAGCGCCCTTCTTATCTCAGGCTGAAATATTATAATAAATACAATTATCAGAGATCCCTGAGTCCGTGCATAATTATC
>CAZALG010000343.1:0-2172 GCA_964485935.1 uncultured bacterium
GTGGTGGGTTTTAAACAATGAGAATATAGTTTTTTCTCTATGTTCTCTGTGCGTCTTTTCCTTTCTCTGTGCCCTCTGTGGTTTAAAAAATTGGGGGTGAGGTTCCCCTCTTGACAAAAGCGCTTTTAGTGTTACCTTTCAGCAGAAAGTAACACTTGATAAAAGGGGGTATTAATGCTTTTTATTTTGATGTGTGTTTTGGCGATTGTGGATTCTTCGGAATCTGTTATGGATACTGTAGATACTAAGATGTATATTTCCGAGGGTGTGGTGGTTACCGCAAGCAGGTACGAAGATGATATTTCTGATATTTCCGCTTCGGTTTCTGTCATCGATGAAAAAGATATAAAATTTGTGAATTCCTATGTTGCTCCGGATTTACTTTCTGGCGTTCCTGGTGTGGAGATTATGAAGACGGGAAATTTTGGAAGAGCTGATGTGGTGATAAGGGGTATTGGTAATAACGGCAGAAAACTGGGTTTTCTTGTAGACGGAAGACCTGAAAAGATGGCTATATATGGATGTGCGGTTACGCATACCTTTCCTCTTCATAATGTAAAAAAAATAGAGGTTGTTAAGGGTCCTCTTTCTTCTTTATACGGTTCGGGAGCGATGGGCGGAGTTGTAAATATTCTAACAAGACAGCCGTCAGGCGATAATAGCCTGAATTTCGAATGCGATTACGGAAGTTTCAATACTTATAATTTAACAGGTTCTTTTGAGGAATCTTTCTCAAAGTTGGATTTTCTGGCTACAGTTCAAAAGAGTTCATCTGATGGTTGCCTAGAAAATTCAGCTTCAAATACTGATGCTTATCAGGGTAATCTGGTATACAATATTAATGAGGATTGGAAGATTGAAAATTACGCCAAATATGTGGAGGCGTATAAGCAGGACCCGGCTACTGTTGGGGACACTTCTACGCCCGATGCTTATCAAAATTATAAAAGAGGCGCTTTCGACGTTTCAGTGTATGGAGAGATTAATGAAATCGATTTTCAAACAAAGATCTACCGGACATATGGTTATCATGAATTTTCCGACGGATGGGAGTCGAGAGATAGAACGGATGGTTTAAATTCTTCGGTAAGGTTATCACTTTTAGAAGGAAACAAGACTCTAGGTGGTGTTGAGTTTTATAAACAATATGGTAACTGGATTTCTAACGGAGAATGGGATAGAAAAGTGTATGAAGGATTTATACATACAGAGCAGAGGACCTCTTTTGTTAATTTGTCGGGAGGTATGAGATATACTTATGTAAGAGATTCAGAAGGAGTTTTTTCCTATAACGGAGGAATTGTCCTTAAGTATAGTGATACAAGAATACGGGGTAGAGTGGGTAAGGGCTTTAGACTTCCTTCATTCAATGATCTCTATCTTTTCCCTCCTTCGAACCGGTCTCTTGCGTCGGAAGAACTCATGAGTTACGAGATCGGGTTAAGACAGAAATTGTCTAATATTGCGGACTTTGATATCGCTGTTTATCGTATGAATACAAATAATTTCATCAGATTCTCTCCTGCAACTGGTCAATTCGAGAATGTCGATAAGTTAATAGAAAAAGGTCTTGAAACTTCTATCGGTATATATCCCGTCGATTGGTTAAAATTAAAGGTCTTTTACTCCTACATCGATATGGAGGATAGAACTCAAGGTGTTCCCGGTCAGAAGATTAGCGGAAGTATTACTCTCGAAAGGGATATTTTAGAAGCAAGGTTGAGCGGAAGATATTTGACCGATTATTACGCTGCTGACAATCACTCGGAAGAAATTCCTTCCTATTATGTTTTTGATTTTCGTTTAAATGTTAAACCTAAGGATTATGTATCTTTGTCTTTAGGTATCGATAATATACTTGATGAGTACTATGAGCGGTATGTTGAGGTACCTAATGCAACAGGTTTATATAATATGCCCGGCAGGTCTTTTAAGATAGGGATTTCCCTGGAAAAATGAATATACTTTTTCTGATTTTAAGTATGGGAATAGTTACATCGACAACTGATATATATTCAGTTGTTGAGACTATTGCTCCCGATGATGCTAAAGTGGTCAATATTGTTCCCGGCGGAGTTTGCCCCGGACACTTTGATCTTTCTCCTGTTGAAGCAAATTTAATTTTTTTATCCGACTTGATTATATATCACGGCTACGAATCCTGGTTTAAAA
>CAZALG010000344.1:0-2164 GCA_964485935.1 uncultured bacterium
TTGTAGGCGGATCTATAAGAATCATCTGCAATCGGCGTTCCAGAGCACCATCTTTTTCTATATATTTTCTGTACTCTTCGGTGGTCGTCGCTCCAATGGTTTGAATCTCTCCTCTGGCTAAAACGGGTTTCAACATATTAGAAGCATCTATGGCTCCTTCAGCCGCTCCCGCACCTACGATAGTATGCATCTCATCAATAAAAAGTATGTTCTCGGAATCTTTCAATGATTCTAAAATCTGCTTTAACCTCTTTTCAAATTGACCACGATACTTAGTTCCGGCTATAACAGAAGCAAGATCCATAGAAAGTATCTTCTTGTTCTGCAGCATCTTGGGTACTGCACCGATAACAATTCTCTGCGCAAGACCTTCCACTATTGCAGTCTTACCAACACCGGGCTCACCCACAAGCACCGGATTATTCTTTTTTCTTCGACACAAAGTTTGAATAACTCTCTCCATCTCAGATTCTCTACCAATAACAGGATCAATCCTGCCTCTCTTTGCCAAATCAGTGAGATCTCTGGTATAAAATTCCAAGGCCCTATCAACAGAAGGCTTAGATTTTTCTTGTACCTTATCAGCCGATTTTTCCTTATCAAAAAGGTCAAGCAGCATCTGCTTCGCTAAATAGTAGTCGAGTTCTTCTGGTTTTAAAATTTCGATAAACGCACCTTCTTTTGCCTTAAGCAAAGAAAGCAGAAGATGCTCCGTACCTATTATCTGCCTACCAAGCATCAAAGCCTCTTCTTTAGCTTCCTCAAGGATATTCAAAGAATCTTCCGACAATCCAATAGGCTGTTCTATAATCAACATATCTCCACTACTTTTAACGAGTTTTAAAATCCTATTCTCAAGTATCTCAACATCCGCTCCCACTTCTTCAATAACAGTAACTGCGATATTGTTTCCGTGCCTTAATATAGCAAGTAAAAGGATAACCGGTGTTACTTCGCTCAACCCGGCTTCACGCGCTAAATCCTTTGATATTTTAACAACGTCTATTAGCTTTTTTGTAAACCTTTCATCCATAAACATATTTTTATCCTCCTAAATTGTTCCTTATTAATCTCGCTCTCAGAATATTTTCTTCTTTTTTATTCTTCGCATCTTCATTTAGGACGCTTAAGTGCCCCGGAAGCGATTGAAAAAGCCATCTGTTCAAATCTCTAATACTAATATCCTTTACAATACCCAGGCTTACACCAAGCCTCACGGCGGCCGTTAAATTAAGGAAGTCGGTAACGGATAAAATCCTTGCATTCTTTAAAATACCATAAGATCTCCAGATTTTATCCTCAGTCTCATAACCTACTTTTTGAGTTAAATATTCTCTACTATCCACTTCCTTTTCAATTATATTTTTAATCTTTTTCTCGAACATTTTCAATATTTCTTCTTCGGAAACACCCAGTGTAAATCTATTACTCAATTCAAAGTAACTTCCCTCCACAGTCTCACCTATGTTAAAAACCCCTCCTATGGAAAAAAGAGAATCTTCAAGGTCATCGATAACATCTACAAATTTACCGGTAATAACCAGGGCAGGAAGATGAACCACTGCGGAAACAACCATTCCCGTTCCAACCTTATTGGTCGAAGAAGTAAGAAAACCCAACTTATTATTATACGCAAAGCCAAATTCACCGTTTAATTCATCATCCAAACTGTCGCACTTAGAACAAGTCTCTTTAAGGGACAATTCCCCTGATACACAAGAAATTTTAATGTGTTCCTCTGAGTTTAAAACAATCACATCGTTTTGCAGATCATTTAAAGCCAAACCAAGAAAGCGGTAATCGCTCAATTCATCTCTCGAGATAAAATTCCTCTCCGCAAAAAGCTCCCTTTCATTATCTTTCAGGTCTTTTAAGGGAATAACATTTTCGAAAGAAGAAAGAGCGCCCATACCCTCAATAAGTAAGTTCAAAATTTCTTCTTTCTCTTTATCCGTATTTTTCTTATTGAACTTATATCCTCCTAAGTTACGATAAAGAGAAACCTTAGAAAATAAAACCATCTCCGAATAAGGACCAACTTTTTCTAACCAAACAGGAAAATGATCTAAGAGAGAATCAATCATTTTTTTCCCTGATAGTTTTAAGTTCTTCTTTTCTTGCTTCAATTTTATCTCTTAACTTAACGGCTTCCTCGAACCTTTCA
>CAZALG010000345.1:0-2149 GCA_964485935.1 uncultured bacterium
GCAGGAAAAAGTTTAATTCGAGAAGATAAACGTAATACCCGGATAAAAATGACTGGATTCTATTAGCTACCATTATTTTTGCTGAGCAGGTAATTCCCTAATACCATATATTTGGCTTTTGTTCTCGAGAAAGTGCTTAGAGCGTCTTCGGGAGAACAAACAAGAGGTTCGCCGTGTAAGTTGAAGCTCGTGTTCAGCAGGACTCCTATGCCGGATAATTTTTTGTATTCCGACAGTAATTTGGCGTATCTTAAATTACAGTCGGTTATAATTTGTGGTCTGCATGAACCGTCTATATTTATTACTCCCTTTACAAATTTTTGCTTATCCTTTTTTACCATGTAGCCCATTGTCATAAACTTATTAGGTGTACCCTTCAAATCTTCTAAAAGTTCTTTCGCGTCATCTATAAGCATTGTCGGGCAAAATGGTTGATACCAGACCCTTTTCTTCTGTACTAGGTTTAATTCGTTTTTTATTTCCTCGGAATGGGGAGGAGCGAGTATGCTTCTGTTCCCAAGCGCTCTTGGGCCATATTCCATTCTTCCCTGAAACCAGAATACAATGTTTCCTTCAAATATAATCTTTGCTACTTCTTTTTCAATTTCTTCTACATATTTATATTTTATATCTTTCAGTTCATTTCTATCCAGGACCATTTTTATATAATCATTTGAAAATTGAGGTCCAAAGTATACGTCATTAAAATCGTATTTAGAAATTCCATTCAAATTATAATTGGCAACCATAGCACTGCCCATTGCTAGACCGCCATCACCCATGTGAGGAAAAACGTAGACATCTTCTACTTCGGGTAAGTTCTTAATGAGCATATTCACTTTTATATTTGAGCAGGTCCCTCCCGAAAGACATATTTTATTTAAGTGCATTTCTTTAACTGCATTTCTAATCAACTCGGTAATTTTTATTTCTAATGTTCTTTGAGCCATATAAGCAAACTGTTCTGACGGGAATTTCCACAGTATTTTTTTTAGCTCTTTGAATGTTTTAAGGGTACCGTATTTTGCTTTTATCTCCAAGCCGTCTACATCGAAAAAGTTCAGAAGAGGATTTTCTTCATCTTTTATTTTAAGGGCGTAGTTAGCTAGTGCCATAACTTTACCCTCGTCTTCTAATTCCCTCATATTTAGAAGGTTTGTTACGTGTTCAAAAAATATACCAAAAGAATCCTTACCGGAGATAGTCTTTATTCTTTCTAATTTACCATTTTTGAATGTGTTTATAGTTCCAGATAAAGTATCTCCTATGCCATCTATTGTAATAACCAGAGCTTCTTTAAAACCGCTTGTGAAAGCAGCGCTCGCGGCATGACACAGGTGATGATAATACATGAATAACTTATAATCCTTAAAGCTTAATTTTTTTAATTTTCTATTTGTTGCCAATTTACTTATATTTTTTGATAATGGATCCAATTGTAACTCGGTTGCTCTGTATTTAAAACCTCTTTTGAAAGAATCAAGACTGGAATATTCCTTTTTTCTTCTGCGTAACAAATAGTAATTTTCTTTCAGGAAAGGGAATACTCTCCACAGGGTTTTTGCAAATTCTGAAGTTGAAAAAGCTATTATGCCTATGTCTTCTTTTTTAAGACCTAAATAATTCAAAGCGTATTCTATTGATTTTTCCGGGAAAGATATTTCTAATTTTCTTCTTGAAAGACGTTCTTCGTTTATAGAGAAAAGGATTTTATCGTCCTTTAATATTGATATACCTGAATCATGACCATCCCATATTCCTAAAATAACCACTATTTATTCTCCATATTGTCGTTAAATAGATTAATAATTTTTATTTGAATGTCAAGGAAGTTATTATTAATGGTTTTTTTCGATAAAATCAAGAGACTTATTTCCTTATTTTCTTATAAGTATATGGATTATTCTTTTTCTTAATGATTTTTTTGTGGATATATTCTTAAAATAAATTATTATAAGGTTTATAGTGTAAAAATCTAAGAGTATCGAAAGGATTTCGAATTAACTTTTTTCTTATGATTTTAATTGCTTTAATTTGTGATTTTATATTTTGATATTTGATTTTTAAATTTATTCAACTTTCTTAATCCCCTCAAGTATTTTATCTCCGCCGTAATCAACTCTTGCAACTAACTCATCGCCTTTCAGGG
>CAZALG010000346.1:0-2149 GCA_964485935.1 uncultured bacterium
TACGATTTTCAGAATAATTTCTCATATAATGGCGAATATGATTCCGGTTAGTAGGAAAAAGATGGATTTTGCTTCGATTTCAATGATTAAGGATTATCTTGATAAAAAAAACATTGTCATTGTTTACCCCGAGGGTACGAGAACAAGAACGGGTGAGATAAATCCATTTAAAGCGGGGCTCGGGTATGTTATTTCAAAGACATGTAAAAAGGTTGTTCCCGCTTACATAGATGGAGCCTATAAGGTATTAAGTTACAACAGGAAAACACCTAAAAGAGCTAAAATTAAAGTCTATTTTGGGGAACCTGTTGAATTCAAAGATTTTGAGAATAGTAAAGAAGGTTGGAAAGAAATTACGGATTTGCTTTATGATAAAGTTCTCGATTTAAAGAATAAGACAGAAGAAGAAATTTAGGTCTAAGACTGGCCGAAGACCGGGGTTGGACTACGGAAGACAAAAGCAATTTGTGTTTTTTGTTTAATTTGTTGTTTCTATTTATTGTTTTTTTGACTCAAGACTATTTTATCAGAATAACTTTTTCCGATGCGATCTGGTTGTTGACTTTTAAATATACAAAATATATGCCGCTGCTGAAGTTTTCCCTGTAAAATGTATAATGATACATTCTTGGAGTCATGCTGTAATCAGCGTATTCTTTGATTTTTGAGCCTGAAGAGTTGTATATTTCAAGGCGGACATCTCCGTACGTGCGCAGAGTAAAAGTTATATTGGTAAAAGTGTTGAAGGGATTGGGATAAATATGCAGGGGACTGAAAAAGTTACTGTCTTCGTCAGCCGCATATTCGTAAGCTCCAATATCGGGTAGAGAACCCTGGGGTCGTGAGATTCCTCTAATATCTATTAAAGGAGCCAAGTCGCCTATGCCTGCGTCTATCGCCGGGCTGCCTTCTTTCAGTCTGAGGTCGAACTGTCCGAAAGCTACAAAATTGCTATCATAATTTCTAACCATTAGATTGTGGTCTTCTGTTTGAGGCGAATCGATCGATAAAGACCTGTAATAAATGTTATTTCGAACTACGCAGCCAGCGCTTGCGGAACCGTTCTTATGGTTCCCGACTCTTATCCAGGGACTTATCTCAGTGTCTGTTGTGTCTCTATCGATAACCGTATTGTTGATTATTCGGCAGTTGACGGCACCGCTTAAAGTTATGCCGTGGTAATGTTCGACGATAACTACATTATTTTCTACAATCCAGTCCGCGTAAAATCCGTCGAAACAGCCAATTCCCTGTAATGTACCTCTGTGCGGCTGGTTGGGGTCTTCGTAATTTATGATTGTGTTACCTCTTAAGATTACACCCCAAACAGTATCGGTTCCCACGCCGCCCTCTCCCACGGACCATGATTGAAATCCGTCGTCGTGATTGGCGTTAACGTCGTATGAATTTTTTACTATATTGTACTGGAATGTGTTGTAATCTCCTAGTCCCCGGAGTCCGTCACCCGCAAAATTCTCAATTATATTATATTCGATGAGGCAGGAGTCCCTGCTTGAAGATATCCCGAAATTTACGTTTTTGCAGTAGTTGTTGCGTATAATTACATGTTTGCCCTGGCAGGAAATTGCCGTGCATGATAATTCGTCCCAGTCTTCCGCAGACCAGTAGGAAGTATTTTCGACCGAGTACAAATCGCAGTCTTCTACCGTGATGTAGGTAGAAGGTCCGGACCAATTATGCCATTCGATTGATATTAGTGTAGTGTTTTCATATTCGGGGGCACTAGACGTTGTGATTGTAAGCCCCTTTATGTGCCAGTATCTGGCTCCGGTAAAGCGAATATTTTTGAAGGTTGGCGTATGCCCCTCTTCCGAGCAGATTGTGATATAATCGGTGTTGAATTTTCTCGATATATGCAGCGGGCCGTAGTTACCTGTTCTGCATACAAGAGTATCCCCCGCTTTTAGGGGAGCTCCTTCGTTTGTCAAGATTAAGGAATCTCCTTCGAGGTATGGGTATTCATAAGGAGTATAAGTTTCCAATAAGTTAGAGTCAAGAACTTCCTGAACTGTTGTCCATGGGTTTTCGGAGCTTCCATCGTTTGCCATACTTCCTTCTTCCGGGTCCAGATAAAAAGTTGCGGGAAATATTAACAGCGGTATTGAGAATATAGTTGTTGTTAAATGGA
>CAZALG010000347.1:0-2139 GCA_964485935.1 uncultured bacterium
ACAGAAAAAGAAACCTCTTTTCTCTATGTTTTTTTTCTGTTTGGGCAACACACCCACGAGTCGTGAGTCAAAAAGCATTTGTGCTGTTTGTGTAAGTTAGAGTTTCGTGTTTCGAGTTTCGAGTAAATAAACAAAAAAAATCTTGTGGTAATCTTGTTAAATATAGTTGTTAATATTGTATCTTAAAAATTGTAATTTTCTAATAATGCTTCGTCGAAAAAGCCTACTTCTTTGAATTCAAATCCTTTTTCAAAAAGATCAACACAAATATCCACCACTTCTGGATCGAACAGAGTTCCTTTATGCTTTATAATTTTATTTAGCGTTTTTCCTATGCTAAAGGCATCTCTGTAAGGTCTGCGGGAACTCATTGCTTCAACAACGTCAGCAACTGCGAGAATTCTTGATTCCATAATAATTTCGTCCCCTTGAATGCCCAAAGGATACCCGGAACCGTTTATCCTTTCATGATGTTGAAAAACAATTTTTGCCACCGGTCCGGGAAAATCTACAGATTTTAATATATCATATCCTATCTGAGTGTGATTTCTTACCAAAGCCATTTCGTACGTACTTAATTCGGCGGGCTTATTTAAAATTTCGGCAGGGACGTGAATTTTTCCGATATCATGAAGGGCGCTTGCTATTTTAAGTATCTTTAATTGATCACTAGGAAAGGATTTTCTCTTTCCTATAGCAATCGCGAGTTGAGAAACTCTTCGTTGATGCCCAGCGGTAAAAGAATCTCTCTTGCCTACAGTTTCTGATAGAGCAGATACTGTGCCCGCTAAAATTTCTGTTAATTTACGAAAGCTGTTTTTAAGTTCCTTTTCTACGTTTTTTCTTTCTCTTATGTCGTCATATAAGGCAAAAACGCCTATAGTCTTACCATCTTCGATAATTGGTCCGCCGCTAACCCTTACATCTATTAAGGTGCCGTTATTACTCAACATTACAGTTTCATCTTTTAATATCTCACCTCGTAATAATTTTTGAGAAAAAAACTCCTCATCTTCTTTAAGATGTTGGGGAGCTATTAAATCTTTAATGTTTTTTCCTTTTACTTCTTCAAATGAATATTTGAATAAAGAATGAAAACTTTTGTTGATTTGAATTACTTTGTCATCTTTGTCCAGTAAGGCAATAGCTGATGGAGAATTATCGAACAAAGATTTAAAATAATTTTTTTGAGTTTTTAATTCCTTTTCGGCTATCTTTTTATCTGTTATATCTATCGCTGAAGCGATAACCGCTGGTGCACCTTTAAAATCATCAATATGTTTACTACCACAAGCAAGCCACTTCTCTTCTCCGTTTTTTTTCACAATTTTGATTTCAAAGTAAGAAGGAACTCTTTCCCCTTTTAAATGTTTAAAGCCACGGGCCTTAACAATATCTCTGAATTCTGGGTGAATAATTTCCCAAAAGTTCATGTTATACAATTTTTCTTTGGAGTAGCCGGAGAATAGTGCGGCTGTCTTGTTGACGTAAATAAATTTTTCTCGGTGAGCGAATATAATAAGTGGGGCGTCCTCCGCCATTATTTCGTATCTATATGCATTTACTCTATCCTGTGGGTCATATTGTGAGAGTTTATCCCTTAAAACTCTTAATTCCTGAATCAGGTCTTCTCTTTCCTTCCCCTCATTCATGAATCGCCCCCTCATTTAATTTTTATATATAGAATTTCCATAATTATTATATGGGGTTTATCAATAAAGTCAAGTCTATTTTTTCTTCAAAGAGGTTTTTAATTAAGGTTTTCCGAAAATCGAGTTGAATGATGGATTGAAAATAAATAAATTTTGTGAATCCTCATTAATCTGTAGCTATTGTTAAGTTTAGGGTATTTAGGTTACAAAACCAAATAGTCTTTAGTCGCCAGTTACTAGTCGCAAGTGAATAAAAACAAAAATATATATTTTCCTCCGTGTTCTCAGTGTGAGATTAATTTTTTCGTATGTTTTTAAAAACACAAATTTAAAGGGGGTGATGGGTTTCGTGTCTTTAGTGTGTTTCGTGGTTTATAACCCCTTCAGACTTGACAAAACAAACCAGATTATTATAATCATAGGATAATGGATTGGGCCCGTAGCTCAGCTGGTTAGAGCGGCTGACTCATAATCAGTAGGTCGTGGG
>CAZALG010000348.1:0-2131 GCA_964485935.1 uncultured bacterium
TTTCGCAATGTGGTCCTGGGGACGTTCAAGTTTCCCAGGATTTCTTTTCTTCCTAAAAGTTGGAGTTAGACTTTTACTTGCTAAAAGAAGAAAAGAAAGAAAACAAAAAAGCACCGACGGCATTATACCTACCGTCATAGCAATAAGCCCTACAATGAGATGCAACTATAACTGTAAGGGATGCTACTCGAGAGATAGAATCTCAAATAACGAACTCTCACAGTCGGAACTCGATTCTCTTTTTTCTGAAGCATCCCAGCTTGGTGTTCTTTCCGTCGTGGTCACAGGAGGAGAACCATTCTTGCGAGATGACACAATCGAGCTTATGGAAAAGCATAAAAGACTTCTTTTTATCCCTATAACAAACGGTTCAAAAATGACTCCCAAACTTGCAAAACGCATCTCAAAAAGCGGAAATATAATTCAACTCGTAAGCATCGAAGGTTTTAAGGAACATACTGATACCAGAAGAAAAAAAGGTTCCTATCACACAGCCGTTCGGGCGATGAAATTACTGCGAGATGCCGGAGCGTGTTTTGGCTTTGCATTAACAAATACTTCTGAAAATTCAAAATTTCTTGCAACCGATACATTTATTGACAATATGATAGAACTCGGGTGTTCCCTCGGATATTTTACAGAATACGTACCCTGCGGACCGCATCCGAAAGAAGACTGGGTATTAAGTGATGAAGGAAGAAAACATTTTCGGGAAAGAGTTCTGGATTTGCGAAGAAGGAAACCCATTGTCCTGGTTCAATTTCCCCAAGATGAATATGGGGAAGAAAATCGTTGTACGGCAGCCGGGATTTCGTCTTTACATATTAATTCCGAAGGAGGAATAGAACCCTGCCCTTTCATCAATATTTCCCTGGAAAATATTCGAAAAGGAGGATTAAAAGTAGCCTGCGAATCTCCCTTTCTAAAATCAATCCGGGAAAGAGATTATCTTTTAAAGAGAGAAAAACTCGCCTGTTCACTGTTTGAACATTATTCGGAATTGCAAAAATTGGCTAAAGAGAAAAGAACTTAATACTTACTCACAAAGGGAATCCATTTTATTTGCAAATTTATTTAATATACGCAAAGTACTGGTATCTGAATTAAAAACTGAATTCCTCCCTTGAGGTTCCTGCGGAGGATTACCGGTATAATTATCACCATATTCCCACTTGCTAGCTCCACTTGGGTCTTTGGGTATACCTTCACCTCCCCAACCCCAAAAATTACTACCTGCAGCCGCGGTCCCTTTTTTACATTTATTATATATAAAACTAAAAACTTTTGTAAAAAATTTATCCCTGACCGCAGTGGTAGAAGAGGGAGAAAAAGAATGATTATCCCTTGGAATTCCAAATTCATCAATTACTATGGGTTTTCCCAAACTGTCCGCATATTCTACGTGATCCTGCAAGTATTCTATTGCTTTACTTTCCGCCTCTGGATAAGTTTCACCAGGACGTTCGGGATTAAACCATACCCAGTTAAGAACCCAGAGATGCGCTGTTATATAATCAATATTTTTTCCATCGTGAGCTCTAATAAATAAACTAAGAGAATCAATACAACCTCTTGTTCCTTCGCTTCCGGTAGTTATCAAGTGATTGGTATCAATAGACTTAATATAATCGGCAGTCTCATCAATCCATTTGTTAAAAACTTCTCTGTTCTCTATACCGGACTTTTCTTCTCTTCCGGGCCTTGGCTCATTTGCCAGTTCCCATGCCATAATCGTCGGATCGTTTTTATAAAGTTTTCCTGTAAACTTATTTTTGCGATTCAATAAAACCTTCACGTAATTTCTGAAGTATTTAACAGCTTCTTTATTAGAGTAAAAACGGGCGCTGAAATTCATAAATTCCACCCAATTGTATTGTTCAAGAAATGGATTAGGCACCGCTTTATCTTCTATCCAGGAAACATACTGTGCCATACCACCAGACCAGACCCAATAATTATTCAAAAACAATACTGCTTTCATATTTCTCTTTTCCATTTCACTTAAGAGAAAATCAAGCCCGGTAAAGAGCTCTTCATTATAAACTCCGGGAGCACTCTGAAACGATGGTCTAACTCTAAAATCAACATCTTCGGGTCCCTCACTTGCGGCAAGAACACGCAAATTCCTGAT
>CAZALG010000349.1:0-2124 GCA_964485935.1 uncultured bacterium
CTTTTTTATTATTTTTTTGCGCCAAAATGCTGCCTCCCAATTATAAAATGTTTCCATTTAAAAAACTTATTTTTCTGAAGAATTTTCCTTCCTTCGACTAATAACATATTGTAACCCATCTTTCAATGTAGCCATCGTCTTGAGACTACCCATCTCGATTCCAAGATCGGCGATTGTCTGGGCTATTTCCACACCTACTCCAGTTAGTATCGCCTCAGCCCCCACCAATCTCACCGCCTTAGCTGTACGAATTAATCGATCGGCAACAGCACTATCCACTGCGCTTATACCGGAAATGTCTATAATAGCAAACTCGGCTCTCTCTTCCACTATCTGGGTCAACAAAGTCTCGGAAATCCTCGATGCCCTCTCACTATCCAGAGATCCTAATATGGGAACCGTAAGAACTCCCTCCCATACATCGATTACAGGGGTTGAGAGCTCGATAAGTTCAGCTTTCTGCGCCTTTAATTTTTCTACTCTTTCTAACTCTAAAAGTTTTCTTTTTGTAATATCCCTTGAAATGCCAAGTGTTCCGGCAATATTTCCTTTCTTATCATAAAAAGGCACTTTAGTCGCAGAAACCCAAATTGTTTTACCATCCGGCAATTCTATTTCTTCCTCTTTGTCAATTACAGGTTCTCCTTTCTTCATTATACGTTTCTCGTCTTCAAACATCTGCTTTGCGTCTTCTTCAGGGAAGAAATCAAAATCACTTTTTCCCACCAACTTATCCCTAGAAAGGCCTACCTCATCCAACTTCGCTTTGCTAACTTCTAAAAAACGACTTTCCTTATCTTTAAAATAAATCTTGTCCGGAATATGTTTCAAAAGAGCGTCAAGCAAAGTTCCCTTAAATTGAACTTCATTAAATTTTTTACGAAGTTCTTCAAGCTCTTTCTCAAAATCCCTCTTACTCTTATTTTTTTTGCTCATGGCTCTCCTCCCATATATAAAAAAATTTCTTTTTAAAGAACACATCTTGAAATTTAGATTTACGTGTAAAATAGTTATTCATAAATCCCTAGAAACCTTACCATAGCAGAAATTTAAAGTAAAAAAAATTTTTGTCAAGGTATTTTTTCTACTTTCCACCTTTAACATTTAAAGCTACTGAGAGCTAAAAATCCAAAGGAGAATAACTACCATAACAAACGCTCCGCTAAATTTTCAAAAAGCCATTAGAATAAAATGCAAAAACCATTCCAAACTTTAAGGTGTTATCTATCAAAAACTTAGTAAAAAAAGTTTTCGCAAAATAAGAAAGTTTTTTGCACAATGCAAGAGAACTCCATATTTTTTACAATTTAGAAGCTACTTTTTTAACGACCTCTTCCCCCACTCTATTTGAAGACTCAACAGCCTGAGCTCCCAGATGCGGAGTGCAAATAAAATTGTTCAAATCCATCAATTTTAAACCTTTTGGAGGTTCCTCTTCAAAAACATCCAAAGCTGCACCTCTTATTCCCTGATTTTTAAGTACGTCGTAAAGAGCATCTTCATCAACAACTCCACCCCTTGCGCAATTTACGAGATAAGCACTCTCCTTCATTTTGCCAAGTTCCTCTTTACCAATTAAATGATGTGTCTCATCGGTATGAGGTAAATGAAGTGAAATAATGTCCGAAGAAGTGAGCAATTTATCCAACTCAACCATTTTAACATCTATGCCCTGAACTTCCTTCACATAGGGATCATATCCAATAACAGAAGCTTCAAAACACTTTACCAATTCAGCAGTTCGTCTACCAATTCTTCCCAAACCGATAATACCAACCGTACAGGAACCGAGCTCATTACCCTTAAGTTGTTTCTTAGGCCACTCGCCCTTCTTCATGCTGGCGGTTGCCTGTGGTATATGCCTTAAAAGCGCGAGCATATGCGCCACAGCCAATTCTGCAACACCATTTGTTGAAGCTTCAGGAGTATTAATAACTTCGATCCCTTTCTCTCTTGCATATTCTACATCGATATTGTCAAGTCCCACCCCTGCTCTAACTATAAATTTAACACGCCCCGCTGCTATATCAATAAGATCTTCTCTTATTTTTGTCCGACTTCTCACTATAACTCCATCAAAGTCGGCTATAATACCAGCCAGTTTTTCCTTTTCAATCGAAGTAT
>CAZALG010000350.1:0-2078 GCA_964485935.1 uncultured bacterium
TGCTCTTTTTTCTTTTCAATTTACTTTTGATTTTTGATTTGTAATTTTCCATTTTGATATTTGATTTTTGCATTTTGATCGTTCTTCTTCCCTGCCAGAATTTTTCTGGAAGAATCTCTGCCTTTTTTGTGTTGCTTTAGCGAGTTATGCTATTTTGCCGGTGTAAACTTAAGCAGAAGTACGTCGTGCGGCGCTATTTCTCTTATGAAGTCTTCGTTGTCCTGTTTTTGAATGTCGATCGTTCCTATGTCTTCCTTATTCCATATATCCCGGACTTTATATTTGCTGTGTTTACCCTTTAAAATCCAGAGGTGATCCCAGGTTATTTTCATTTTTAAAGGTACCTCATCCGTGTTGTGGAAACATACTGCCCATGTGCCTTTAGATAGCTCTTTTACCCAGATTTCTTTTCCCGGATGGTCCATCATTTGATAGCCCTGTTTGCCAAGCGGGTCCTGATTGATGGCAATGACTTCTTTATTTGTAAGAATATCACGGATATCATCGGACATATTTCTAACGTCGTTTCCTGCCATCAAAGGTGCTGCTAAGATACACCATAGAGTGAAGTGGGCTCTTGATTCAGCTAAAGTCAGACCTTTATTACCCACTTCCATCATGTCCGGGTCGTTCCAGTGTCCGGGTCCCGCATATTTTTCCAGACCTACCTGTGCGTCTAAGATGTGTTTCCAGCCTAAGGAGTAGACAGCCTGACAGTCATAGCAGTCGATGATGTCCCCGGTTGTTCTCCACAAGTGTCCGATATCTTTTCCCCATTCCCAGGGTTTGTTGCTGCCCCATTCGCAGATACTGAATACAATAGGCCTGCCCGTAGCTTTTAACGCAGCTCCCATGGTTTTGAAGGTTTCTTCCGCATTGGCTGTACCTGTGTTGCACCAGTCATATTTAATGTAATCAACTCCCCAGGAAGCATAAGTCCTTGCGTCTTCAAATTCGTGCCCGCGTCCACCCGGGTAATCGGCGCATGTTCTTGTTCCCGCGTCGTTATGAATACCGAATTTAAATCCTTTCGAATGAATATAATCCCCCAATGCTTTCATTCCTTTTGGAAATCTTTTCGGGTCGGGAATTATTTTTCCGTTTTTATCTCTTTGTTTGGCTTCCCAGCCGTCGTCTAAAACTATATATTTGTAGCCTGCATCTTTCATGCCGTTTTTTATCATAGCTTCTATTGTTTCTTTTATGAGTTTTTCGTCGATATTTGTTCCGAATGTGTTCCAGCTATTCCATCCCATTGGCGGAGTTCGTGCAAGACCATCGTCAAGCGCGTTTAGATTAATTGATTGCATAAAAAGGATTAGACTCATTATAATATAAAAAGATAATTTTTTTGTAAAAGATACGTTCATTTTGCCCTCCGGTTTACTTTTAGTTTATATTAATTTTGTAGTCCTGTCAAGCGCGTTTTTTTAAGCTTTAATTGTCGAATTTTAAAACAAAACCTCCGTTTCCTTTGAGTTTTATTTCAAAAGAGTTATTTGGGGTATAGATTATTTTTTCCATATTGAAGGAACGGTTATTTTCGCCGTCGGTTATTAAGGTTGCCGATTTTGTCTCTTTAATAAAAGGTAATTTAAATTCTAAATGTTTATCTGTTTCTTCGCCGTTTATGCCGGCTACATACCAGGTAGAATCGGATTTACGGGCAATAACAACGAATTTACCCGGAAAACCATCTATAAATTTAGTGTCGTCCCAGCAGTCAGGGATTTCTTTTAAGAAATTTTTAACATAATCCGGGACCATTTTCATTCCTTTTGGTGTTTCGGCAAAATGTTGTATGCCCGAGTAAAATAGAACCGACAATGCGAGTTCGAAAGCATTCGAGGTAATTCGTTTAATGTTGGGTACTTCCGAGAAACAAACCGGTGTAAAATCCATAGGGTCGAAGACGTTTCGAGTGAATGGCTGCATACAGCAATGGTTAGGTTCGTGATCAGCATTTAATTGCTCGAAAGTTACATATTCAAAACCTCTTACTGCCTCTACCGTTACAAGATTTGGGTAAGTACGCTGCCATCCTCTGGGTATGGTTGCTCCATGGCAGTTTACCATAA
>CAZALG010000351.1:0-2040 GCA_964485935.1 uncultured bacterium
CATTCTTTTAGTACATCCTCAAGCTGGTTGTATCCCTTTTCGTCTTTCCGATATGCTAAGACTTGTATTCCCATTTGCCCATAATACCTCTGCTCAAATTCCAATATCCGTTCTTCTCCGCTATTGAATCCCATTAGCATAAAATGTTTCAACTCGTGCAAACTTGACTCATCGAATTTTTGAAATAGATACTCCAATAATTCAAATTCGGCCAGCCCATATCCCAAAAAGAGTATTGTATAATTTCTAAATATTTCTTTCAGAAAGTCACTAAAAAATGGGGTTTCTCGGTACCGTTTAAAATAAGAACGTAGAGTGAAAACTATGGTTGCGCGTTCCGATATACATCCATGTAGATGATACAAGTTAATCCTATCAATGTTGTCTTTTCTCAGTTCCTCAAGTTTATAAACTATATTAGGTTGGCGAAATTTTCCGTGAAAATGCTGATCCACATTCGTGGTTACAAATAAACCACGCAACCTGTATATATCATCATAAATATTAGGTACAAGAACTTCCTCGTTGTTTTTAAGCGATTTTTCCATTTCCTCGAAGAAAACATCTTCACGCCCTTTCTCCCTCAAAAGGTCATGGCAGATTGTTAATACTTTCCTTGAGTCCTTCATTCCAATAAGTGATTCTTTCTCCCTGTAGTGGATAACTCCGTCGGAAAAGCATCTTTCGGCAAGGTTCCTCCCAAGTTCGTCCCAACCTAAACAACCAACTAGTCGGGAAACTCCAGCGCCTATAAATACAGCAAGTTTGCCTTGGTTGACCGCATCAACGATTTCATCTGGTAGGTTAGGTATGTGTTCTATTTTGCTACCCATTTAATTTTCCATACCATGAAGTTTATATTTCGTATGATTATCTCGTAAGATGCCTTACCGGCGTAGTATCTCACGGCGTGTATCTCCTGTCAATTTTATCTTTCGTAATCAAATCCGCCGGTGACGGACAAGACCGGTGAAGTAAAATATGTTATTGACCTAATTAAGTGGGCAGCTTAGTCTTATAGAGGGAAAAACGTTAGGATAAATTTGAGTTTAAGGAGATAAGTTATGTCACGTGCACAGAAAATTGCAATTCGGTTACGTTGGTTTTTGCTTGCTCTTTGGATATTGTGTTTTGCCTACGGAGTTTTTTGGGTGATAGCTGGAACCTTGTATGAAAAATATAGTTGTGGGCTGCTTGGCACTCCTTATTTTGTAATTTTTGGGCCATTGTTTCCTTTGCTTGGGGATTTGTCTGAAAAATCAGAGTTTTTGAGAAATATTGCGTCTGTCATTCTTTATTTAGGAGCTTTCCTTATAACACAGTGGTTGTTTTTGTGCCCGCGAAGTATATGGAAGATGAAGTTAGAGCCTACCGGTCGGCCGATGAAGCGTGCAGCTATTGGGGTAGGTTTTGCAGTAATGCTTTTATCAGTCGGGTTGTTATATTCTGTTTCTGATTTGGTGTGCAGCATGGAACATAGTGAAGGTATTATTAAATGGATGTTTCTAACAATTCCTGCGATTCTGTGGTGTTTGTGGTCTGTTATTTTTTGGGTGTACTGGCGTCGAAGCGATTATTACACATGGACAGGTCGTGTGATTCGCGGACTGATTGCAGGAAGCGTGTTAGAGTTATTCGTAGCGGTTCCGATTTACGCAACACGACAGGACGACTGCTATTGTGTAAGGGGCTCGTATGCAGGGCTGATTTTCGGGACGACGATACTTTTGTGGGCGTTCGGCCCAGGTGTTTTTCTTTTGTTTGTCAGGGAAAAACATCGAAGGGAGAAATTGTTGGAGTTTGAGGAAAACAACATCTCGAGGAAAACATTATGAGGACTAAACCATAATAGTTTCGGATTGTGGCGTGGGAATAAATCTTTTTAATAAAACCCCAGGTGAAAAATAAAAAACCCCCGGCAGAGCCGGCAAAAAGACGGCGGACAAGAAATAAAAGACCCCCGGCTGAGCCGGGGGCTAAAAAGATTTGCTCAGATGCTTAATTATGGTATACTGGTTTGTTGTTCAATATTAACATTTA
>CAZALG010000352.1:0-2021 GCA_964485935.1 uncultured bacterium
CATCTTTTTTTGTTCTAATTGTTTTCATGATTTCTGTTTTTTAAGTTTTAGTTTGAACCCCACCCCGGGAACGATCCGGGGCTGGCTCCAAGTGGGGTTAGATTAATTCAATATTCTACTTTCACCGATTTTTTCACCATTTTCATTATAGTATTCGGCAGTAATTTTATAGTTTACGTCCAGAAATCTTATCTGGATTTTGTTAGAAATAATTCCATAAATTTCTCCATGATTAAGCATTATCAGGAATTGCCTTTTGGCTTTCCTTATTTCCTGTTCAGAGGTTCCACTATGAGCTGGGATAACTGAATAATACATTCTTTTTATTTTCATGATATTTGTTTTAAAAGTTCTTTTTTAATTTCGGTTTTTCCTTCATCTTCAAAATCATATCTAAGGTCTATTAATTCTTCAACCAATTTTGAATAAGCATCTGTAATGGGGGTCGAATAGAAAGTCCCATCTTCTCTTCTTAATTCATCAACTTCTTTTGTAACATCTATTTTTTCGTTATTAATATAAATTACAGTATTCCCATTATTATAAGTATAAAATTTTCTATTCCATGCAGCAGAAAATTCTTGTATTCCCGAAGTTTCAACTGCTTTTTTTGCTATCCTATTAATTAGTGTTTTCATGGTTTTTGGTTTTAAGTTAAACATTTGAACCCCACCCCGGGAACGATCCGGGGCTGGCTCCAAGTGGGGTTAATTTGTTAATTGCTTTTGAACTTCCTTTGCAAAAGTAAATTTATCGCTTACTTTCCAATATTCTAAATGAGAAGCACCCGAAGGTGCAAAAAATTCATTCCTCACCTTTTGCATTAGATTCCATTCCTTTACGGAGAATTTTTTATGATTTGGATTCTCCAAAAAGTCTCGAATTATTTGTCTTTGTGTTTTCATGGTTTTTGGTTTTAAATTCTATGTAAATATACGCTTTTAAGTAACACCATCCTATGTTTTATAACATATTTTTGATTTTTCTTTTATGTTATACAACATTTTTTATGCTTTTTTGCGTATATAAATAAGCAATACGTTAAAGGGTAATCCCTTTTACTAAAAATGAATGTATTGAATATCAGTAAGTTAGCTTTTTGAAAAATAATAAAAACAACAAAAAAAGTCAAAAATAGCTTAAAGCATTGAATATCAGGAAATTAATTTCTTCATGTAATGCGTTTTAACGCAATTAAAAAAGTTCTGAATAGTAATATATAGGCAGAAATCAGGTTCGTTTAGAAACGCTTAAATTAGTTTTATAAGTTGCTGAATATGAATAAGATAATAAAAAACCCCTGATTTGTATTAAACCAGGGGTAAAAACAACCTATGAAAACAAGAAACTATTTAAAGATTTTGAATAGTTTATTTTTAAATATGACAATCAATGTCAAAATCAATATAACAAAAAAGCTAATCCAAAACCATTTTATGGTAAATTTTCCGAATTCTGTATTTTCCTTTACCGTTACAATGTTTTGTCTTTTTTCCAGCCTTGTTTTAAGCGTTTCCACGTTGCGTAAAGCATTATCTAATCGTATCCGTAACAATGTGTCACCGGACTCAAGAAAATGCTTTAAAATGCCTGATTTGACCCAGGCATCCGATTTCGCAAAACCAACCTCAAGATGTGAAACGCCGGAATTGACAATCCCTTTTTCTACATAGACAGGGGTTTCCTTATAGACCGTGTCCCTTTTAATTATATATTCAATAATAGTATCCCTGTAAGTTGTCTCTATTTCCCTTGTTACAAATGTTGTGTCCTTTCCGGTAAGGCACACTTTAGCGAAAAGATCGCAGTTCCTTTCAATTCTCTTCACTGTCAGACATGAAGTGAAAAGCAGACCGATTAGCAAAAATGTCAAGTATTTCATGATTAAAATAATTTTGTGTCTATTCTTTGAAGCCATCCATTTAAAGACCATTTATATTTATTTGGATATTTATCTGCCAGATACTCATAATAGATTTTTCTTGTATGTTTATAATCTCTAAGAAAATTACCGCAATAAT
>CAZALG010000353.1:0-2015 GCA_964485935.1 uncultured bacterium
TCTGACTTCTGGCTTCTGAATTCCTTGTTGTATTTTTCCATTTTAATATTTGATATTTACATTTCAGAAGGTTTCGTCTCTTTATGCGAAATATCGATAAAAAGGAAATATATAATAATTAGAATCAATCCAATGGTCACAAAAGAATCAGCCACATTAAAAGTCGGCCAGTACCACCCTCTCGCACCTACTTGAATAAAATCAATAACCTCCATATAAAGTGCCCTATCAGTAAGATTGCCCAGAGCGCCACCAATTATAAAAGATAAACCTAACAAAGAAAATCTGGTATCGCTCTTAACAAAAAGGAACATGACAAATATAAAGGCAACTACGGTAAGCGCAGTAGAAATAAAAGCTCCTCCAAACTGAAGACCAAAAACGGAATTTGGATTTCTGATATAAGTAAATTTTAATATATTCCCGATTATACTTTTCGAATCACCGTATAACATAGTCTTTACAATCCACCTCTTGGTAATTTGATCCAAAAAAAGAATAAAAAGAGGAATCGGGAGAAAAAATAATTTTTGTTTATTGCTTACAATATTTCTTTCTTCCAAGTAGATTTCTCTCTCTTTTCCGCACAGGACTTACAGCATCTGGCATAAGGGATAACCTTAAGCCTATCTTTCTTTATCTGAACATCACAGTCCTCGCAAAATCCATATTCTTTATCTATTATTCTTTGTAAAGCAGTATCAATATCCTTCAATTTCTGCGTAAGTTGATTCATTATATAAGAATCTCTATCTATTCTATTTTCAATATCAGCAATATCCGCCATATGCGTAGGAAAAGCAGTATTTTCTTCTCCGTCTTCTAAAGGATTCCCCTCCACCTTAGGCTCCAAATCTCTGATTTCCTGAAGAACTTCTTCTCTTTCTTTTTTCAACTTTCTCTCAAAATAATCATAATCAATCTTCCAACTCAAAATTTCCTCCTTTTATAACTCCAATGCATCTTTCACAAAGTGTCTCGAACTCGCTATCTTTACCAACATCAACAGAAAACATCCAGCACCTGGAACATTTCCCCCCTTCTGCTTTTTCAATTCCATAAGAGCCTAACTTACCCTTAAACGAATACTTCGAACTTATATCAGACACAAAACTTACCTCAGATACAATAAAAATTTCCTCCAAACACTTCTCCAATTCTTTTAACTCTTTTAAATCACTTTTGATAAGAACCTTTGATTCAAGAGAATTCCCTATAAAACCATCCTCTTGAGCTGATTCTAATACTTTATGAAATTCATCTCTAACCTCAAGGACTTTTTCAAATTTCCGAACAAGTTCCTCATCACTATCCTCTTCTTCTCTTGCAGCCGGAAAATCGGCGAGAAAAATAGAATCCTCACCAAATAAAGAACGCCAAACTTCCTCTGCAGTAAAGGATAAAATCGGAGAAAGTATTACAGCAAGATTTTTTGCCAATTCGAACAACACAGTCTGTGCACTTCTACGCTTTTTACCTTCTTTTGATTCAACATACAAACGATCCTTAATTATATCGAGATAAAAAGAAGAAAGTGTACTCACAATAAAATCATAAACTTTTCTATACACTTTATGGTAATAAAGCGCGTTATAATCTTCATCTACTTCTTTAATTAATCTGTTGAGTTTTATAAGCACAAAACGGTCGACAGGCAACAATTCATCTACCGCCAATCGGTCCTCTTCTTTGAAATCGCTAATATTACCAAGCATAAATTTGAAACTATTTCTTATCTTCCTGTAAGCATCCACCAATCTCTGCATTATTTCTCTTCCATATTTAACGTCCATTGACCAGTTAACCGACGAAATCCATAAACGCAAAATATCGGCTCCGAATTCTTGCACAATTTCCGATGGTGAAGTTACATTTCCAAGAGACTTGTGCATAGACTGTCCCTCGTAGTCGAGCATCCATCCATGCGTAACTACTTTATCATAAGGAGCATTGTCTTTTATTGCCAGAGAAAGCATTAAAGATGAATTAAACCAACCCCTATGTTGATCGGGGCC
>CAZALG010000354.1:0-2002 GCA_964485935.1 uncultured bacterium
TTATCAGGAGGTAATTATGCGACAAGACGCAATAATGAATGTTTTTCATAAAGGGTCTACAATTGATGGCAAAATAAGGATAAATGGTTCTATTAGAATAGACGGAAAGTTAAAAGGAGAGGTTGAGGCGACTGAAGCGGTTATAATTGGTGAAACCGGAGTAATTGAAGGAGATATAAAAGCCAAGGAAACAAATATTTCTGGTAAATGTACCGGTCAAATATTAGCGGAAAATACTGTTCTTCTTCATGCTTCCGCTGTAATAAACGGTGATGTAAAGTGCAAAAAGTTAGTCGTTGATGAAGGTGTGCTGATTGATGGAAATATATCAATGAGAGAAAAGAGCAGGAATGCCCCGGAAGAAAAAGAAAAGACATAAAATACGTCCAGTCGAAATCAAAGTTAACTATCTTAAGTTAATTCCAGCTTCTGTTCTAATAAAACAGGGTGATACAATTGTACTTGTTTCTTCTACGCTTAATGATACTGTACCACCTTTTCTAAAAGGTTTAGGTCAAGGATGGATAACTGCTCAGTATGGTATGTTGCCTAAAAGTTCCAGCTCAAGGATAAACAGAGAAAGAAACGGGTTGTCCGGCAGAAGTTATGAAATTCAGAGATTGATCGGAAGATCTCTTAGACAGGCGTTTGATTTAGACGTGTTAGGGGAAAGGACCATTATTGTGGATTGTGATGTAATTCAGGCCGATGGAGGAACGAGGACAGCATCTATAACGGCCGGAGTTGTCTCGGTCTATGAGCTTTTCCGGCAGATGGTTACGATGGGGGAGATAAAAGAGATCCCTTTGAGATGCTGGGTTGCGGCTATCTCGGGTGGTATTGTTAACGGAGAAATCCTGCTCGACCTCAATTTCGAGGAAGATTCAGGGGCAGATGCCGATATCAATCTTGTGATGGACGAAAATGGGGGTTTGATTGAGATTCAGGGCACCGCGGAGAGAAAACCCATAGAACAAAAAGATCTGAATCGATTGATTGAAATCGGTAAAGAAGGCATAAAAGACCTCATTGCCAAACAAAAAGAAGCGCTCGGGATTAAGTGAGTTTCGGGTTACGAGTTTCGTGTTTCGTGTCTAAATTTTTATTCTCTATATTCGATACTTTCTATGGAAAATGAAAAGAGCAGGGATGCCGGGACCACCAAGGTTTGGAGTGAAGAGTCAAGGACTGAGAATGTAAGGCTCGATACATATTTGTCTAAAAGCAGTCTCCCTTTTAGTAGAAGTAAAATCAACAAAAAAATAAAGGATGGAGAAGTCTTGGTAAACGGAGAAAAGACGAAGCCATCTTATTCTGTAAAAAGAGGAGATATTATTCAGGTTTTTTATAAACCTCGTGCACCTTTTGAAATAAAACCCGAGGAGATACCAATTTCAATTTTGTATGAAGACCAGGATATTATTGTTTTAAACAAGCAGAAAGGGATAGTGGTTCACCCTGCGAAAGGAAACTCTGATGGTACGTTAGTTAACGCGCTACTCCATCATTGCGCTACTCTTCCTGAAGGTTTTGATATGGATAGGCCCGGTGTTATCCATAGGCTAGATGAAGATACAACAGGTGTTATAGTGTTCGCGAAAAGCGAGAGAGTTCATTCTAAAATCGCGGTACAATTTCAGGAAAGGCAAGTAAAGAAAATTTATATGGCAGTGGTTTGGGGAAAGCCCCCGATGAAAGAAGGTAAAATAAGTTCCCCCATAGGAAGAAGTCCTTTGGATAGGATGTTAATGGCGGTTACTCCGTTAAAATCCAGAGATTCTCTTACAAAATTTAAGGTGCTACGTTCGTATGGGTTTGCTTCAATACTTAAGGTTTTACTTGAGACTGGAAGAACTCATCAAATCCGAGTCCACCTTTCACACTTAGGTTATCCGGTGATTGGTGATGCGGATTATGGGGGTAGAGATAAAAGAATTTTAAGAAGAATAGGGCTTGACTATAAGGATGTTTTTGATAAGATAATGGAGATTATTGATAGGCA
>CAZALG010000355.1:0-1971 GCA_964485935.1 uncultured bacterium
CAATCATCACACCTTCATCGACCACTAATTTTTTGCACTTTATATCTCCGGTTATCTCAGCAGAAGCATGAAGAAGAACGGTATGTTCTGCCAATATTTGACCGGTACATTTACCCGAAATATTTGTCTCCTTGGCTTTAACATCTCCCTCAATCACTCCGGTTTCACCAATAATAACCGCTTCGGTAGCCTCAACTTCTCCTTTTAATTTTCCATCTATCCTAATAGAACCGTTTATCTTTATTTTGCCGTCAACTGTCGAACCTTTGTGGAAAACATTCATTATTGCGTCTTGTCGCATAATTACCTCCTGATAAGTAAATAATCAATTGGGTTAACCCATTTACCTTGCATTTGTACACCATAGTGCAGATGAGGGGCATCACTTCTTCCGCTATTCCCGGAGAGGGCAATCAACTGGTTTTTCTTAACCTCTTCTCCTTCTTTAACTAAAATTTCACTTAAATGACTGTAAATCAATCCAAAACCTTCATCGTTTCGAATTTCCAGTGTTGTTCCAAGATATTTTCTATCTCCTGTAAAAGTAACCTCCCCCTCCATAGTAGCATAAAGGGGTATTCCTTCCTTCAGAGATATATCTATTGCCTGATGCTCGGCAGAAAACTTTTTACTTACCCAGCCTTCCGTAGTGGGAAGGATATTCGGAATAAAATTCTGCAACCGGATAGCTTCGGTTTCTATTGTTCCGTTTTCTTGGATATTATAAGTCTCCGCGGGCGCTTTCTCCTTTTCGGCTTCGAAAAACTCCTCGAGGGAAATTTCAAGACCGAGAGATTTGTTTAATTTATTAGCAAAATCGTAAAACTTTTTCATTCTACTATTCAATTTTTCTATCTCCAGTTCTCTATTCTCAAGATTGGCAATCTTATTTTTCAATAAAGTATACTCTGCTTTATCCACAGCAAGTCTGCCAATATTCACTGATAAATATAAAATTGTTACTATTATCAGAAAAAGAAAAGAACCCCAGAATACAATCTTTCTTCCAGTTAAATTTATCTCCCTGACCTCACCGTCTTCAGGAATAATTTGTATAGTATACTTTTTAATCCCCATCACCAGCCACCAAAAACCCTATATAGTATTACCAATCAACTTTTTGTTTTTTTTCAAAAAAATACTCCATTTAATTCTACCGCCTTTTTCTTGTAAATAAAATATCAAAAATTAAAAAGCAAAATGACAAATAAAAATGCAAAATTATCCCTTCCCCTAACCGCAAAAACTAAAAAAATATTTGTGTTATTCGTGTGATTCGTTGTTTCTCTGTTTTTTTTATTCATTTTTGAACTTTGATTTGTCATTTTCCATTTTGATATTTAATTTTTACATTTTAGCGGCTTTGCCGCACTATTATATTATAGATTCTCTCTAAATCCTGATCTAAATAAAATTCTATAATCAATTTATTTCTTTTTTTTCCGGTCTCTACTCTCACTTCAGTACCAAACAAATGCATAAGTTCTTCCCGTAAATCTTCATATCTTGCCGATATCTGCCTTTTTTTCTTCTTCACCCTGGAAGCTTTTTCAGCCTCCCTTACCGTTTTATCTCCACTTATGATGCTTTTCAATTCTTTTAAAATTCTACCTTTATCTTTAAAACCTAAAAGAGCTCTTGCATGACCCTCAGTTATTTTATTTTCGGACAAAGCTTGCTGAACCTCTTTCGGGAGTAATAGCAATCTCATCTTGTTAGTTATAGTTGTCCTTGCTTTACCAATTCTCTGGGCTATCTCTTCCTGAGTAAGATCAAATTCCACATTAAGGTTATAATAAGCGTTAGCTTCCTCCATAGGATTCAAATCTTCCCTTTGTATATTTTCAATAATAGCGATTTCGAGAACTTCTCTATCAGAAAGCCGTCTGAAAACAGCGGGTATTTCTTTCAGGCCTGCTCTCTTTGCTGCCTCGAAACGGCGGTGACCATACACTAATTCATATTTATTCT
>CAZALG010000356.1:0-1948 GCA_964485935.1 uncultured bacterium
TTCTCACAGCTGCGGTCATCCAGAGTCTGCCGTCTGAATCGATATTTACTTTGCAAACGTTATACTTTACTGCTTTTTGAAGCTGTTCTTCCGGAATTCCAATAGAATCTTTTAGTGCTCCGCCGTAATTGTTAATTATTTTTATAGCTTCAGCTGGTACTGAGGAGGAACCGTGAAGAACTATCTGGAATCCAGGTATTCTCTTTTCAACCTCTTCTAGGATATCGAACCGTAGGGGAGGGGGTATTAATACGCCGGCTTCATTTCTTGTGCACTGTTCCGGTTTAAATTTATTAGCACCATGAGAAGTTCCTATTGAAATTGCAAGAGAGTCAACTCCTGTTCTTTTCACGAATTCTTCAACTTCTTCCGGTTTTGTATAATGTGTTTTTTCTGAGACAACATGCTCTTCAATTCCAGCAAGTACTCCAAGTTCGCCTTCGACGGTTACATCATGAGGATGAGCATAATCAACGACCTTTTTTGTAAGTTCTACATTTTCATCGAATGGTAGACTCGAAGCATCGATCATAACCGAAGAAAAACCGGATTCTATGCAAGATACGCATAGTTCATAAGAATCACCATGATCGAGGTGCAGGGCGATAGGAATTTCTTTTAAACCTTTTTCCCTAGCCATATCTTTCATCATTTCAATGGCGCCCTGTCCCAGATATCTTAACAAAGTCTGGTTGGCGTATTTTCTTGCGCCTTTTGATATCTGTAATATTACCGGAGATTGTGTTTCAACGCAGGCATTAATTATTGCCTGTAACTGTTCCATATTATTGAAATTGTACGCGGGAACCGCATAACCGCCGTCGAGTGCTTTGCCCATCATTTCTCGTGTATTAACAAATCCTAATTTCTTATAAGATACCATAACGTAAGCCTCCTAATTTGAAGTTTAATTTTAAATAATCCAAGCCAAGTCATTATAATAAAAAAATAATCTAACGCAATGTCTTATATTTTTTTAAGACCGGTCAAAAAATCTAAAACAAACTCATGCCTTGACTTATTCGCCTATTGTTTGTAAGATTTCAATACATACAGAAAATATCGCTGTCAGCTTATGTTATTGTTTCTGAAATTTAGAAGTATTAGGAGATTTAAATTAATTGAGTAAATATAAAAATAAAAAAAAGCAATCGCATGTTGCCTTTGTATCAACTTTTCTCCCAAGGGAATGTGGTATAGCGACGTTTACAAATAATCTAGCCGGAGCAATCTCTGCTTTATACGATTTTGAGTTAAAGAAAAACAACAAAATAGAAATAATTGCTTTAACTGATTCGGAAAATAAATACAATTACGGCAACGAAGTATCTTTTGAAATTCAGGCTCAGAATAAAACCGATTATATTAGAGCAGCTGAATTTATCAACATATCTGACGTAGAAGTAGTTTCGATTCAGCATGAATTTGGAATTTATGGAGGTCCGGACGGAAAATACGTCTTATCGCTCCTGGAAAACTTAAAAAAACCTGTAATTACAACTTTACATACTATATTGATAGACCCATCGGAAAATCAAAAAAGGATTTTAGAAGAGATATGCAAGCTTTCAACAGAAGTTGTTGTGTTAGCGGATAAAGGATTTGAGTTGCTTTCTAAAATTTATGGAGTTCCTAAATCTAAAATAAAGAAAATACACCATGGAGCACCTGATGTGCCTTTTATAGATCCTTCATACTACAAAGAAGAATTTCATATGGAGGGACATCCTTTGATTTTGACTTACGGATTATTAAGTCCGAACAAAGGATTGGAAGTTGCTATCAATTCTTTGGCTGATGTTGTAAAAAAATTCCCTGAAGTTATTTATATAATATTGGGAGAAACCCACCCAAATATAAAAAAGCATTTTGGCGAAGAATACAGATTTTTGCTCAAAAATATTATAAACAAAAATCATCTCGAGAAAAATGTGGTTTTTCACAATCG
>CAZALG010000357.1:0-1936 GCA_964485935.1 uncultured bacterium
TCTTTTCCTCTCATCTTCTCCTATTATTATTACCCATTTTGCATTCTGCCTGTCAGCTTCTCTGAACTGAGCTTTAACAGTCCTTCTCATAGGATCTTTATCACACGAGAAACCCGCGTCTCGCAGCCCATTTAATATTTTCCACCCCTCAGCATCCGATTCTTCATCAAAAGTAACAATATAAACATCTACACCTAATTTCTCTTCTTCCTCTTTCAAAAGCAACATCAAACGGTCAATACCAACCGCGTATCCGGAAGCGGGAGTATCTTCTCCCCCCATAAACTTGATTAATTCATCATATCTACCACCACCACCCACTTCATTCTGTGAACCCAAATTAGAATTAACAAATTCAAAAACCGTCTTTGTATAATAATCGAGTCCTCTGACAAGACGATTATCAATGTTAAACTTAATATTCAAAAAATCAAGACGGTTTTTAAACTCCTCAAAATGCTCCTTACACTCGTCACAAAGAAAATCAGAAGGAACTGGAGCGCCTTTTATTTTTTTCTTGTCTCTTTTACAGTCCAAAATTCTCATAGGATTCTCAGCGTATCTACGGTTACAATCTTCACAAAGTCCTGACAATTTCTCTTTAAGAAAACCTTTAAATTCCTTAATAAAATTCTTCCTGCACCTTGGGCACCCAATTGAGTTTATATTAAGTTCTACATCTTTAATATCCAATTCATTAAAAATATCCAATGCTGATTTGACCAGTTCTACATCGCTTTCGGCTGAAGAAGAACCAATTACCTCCGCACCAAATTGTCTGAACTCGCGGTACCTTCCTTTCTGAGGTCTTTCCTGTCTAAACATTCTCTCAATATAATAAAATTTCTGCAGAGCTCCCTTATTAAAAAGCCCATGCTGAAGGAACATTCTGACTACCGAAGGCGTACCTTCGGGTTTCAGTGTAAGGCTCCTGCCACCCATATCTTCGAAAGTAAACATTTCTTTTCGGACAATATCCGTACTTTCTCCAGTTGATTTCCTGAAAAGGTCTGTAGCTTCAAAAGTGGGAAACCTGACTTCCTGGAAATTATACTGTTCCATTTTCTTCCTTATAATATTTTCTATTTTCTGCCACCTTATTGCTTCTTCCGGTAAAATATCTCTCGTACCCTTAACATTTTTAAATTTAGATTTAGAACTCATATCAAAAAAGTCTCCCTTCCTAAGTTAAAACCCAATATGCAATTCCCACACCGGATAAATTAAAAACAAAATCATAAATACTTACAAATCTACCGGGAACGTAATACTGGAATAACTCATCTATCCCTGCAAATAAACCGAAGAAAAATAAAAATTTCCAACTTTTCTTACCAAATGCGAAAAAGAAAAAAAGTATTAAAACAGAAAAAAGAAAAAAATGTAAAAGTTTATCCATGCCAAAAACTTCAACCGGGGGAATGGCTCTTAAGGGAAAAGAGGTTACTCCAATTATAACCATTAACCACAAAATAAATGGCAAGTACTTCATTCTTCGAAACTTTCCTCTTCTCTCTTTATTAATTTTCTTATTTCTTCTATTGAGTTCATATTTAAAAGATTTTCTCTGAAAGTAGTAAAATTCATTAACCGGTAAAATCGTGAAAGATATTTTAAATAAAGCTCTTTATTCAAAGGGGAAGAAAGAAAACAAAAGATGAAAATAGGAATACCATCGAAAGAATCATATTTTACGGGTATACTTGATATTAGCATAGACAACTCGGGTTCTTCCCTATCTCCTCGTTCTTTATATAAAACAACTCCCTTCCCTATCCCAAATGAATATTTTTTTTCTCTCTCTATGAAGTAATCGAACTTTGAGGTACTATCAACCCAGGATAAGATATTCTTAAGCGCTTCTTGACTGTTTCTAACATGCTCCTTCCGGAAATGAGTGAGACTCTCCCAGATCATCTATAAGATATACCTGCTC
>CAZALG010000358.1:0-1931 GCA_964485935.1 uncultured bacterium
ATTTCGAGATACCTATTCAGATCTCTCCCTGTAATAGACAAGTTTTTATCTCATAAGGAGGAAATAGAAAAATCACCTTTTCTTATTAAACAGTTTTTATACTTAGATACGCACAAATGGAATGAAGGGTACAAAGGTCATAAAGATAAAAAAAACTTATTTAAATTAATGAAACGTATAGAAAAATGGAAATCAAAACTAATACAATATAAGAATGCATATCTTAAAAAGGGAAAACGGATTTATAAATTTAAGTACAAACGATATGAAAAAAACATAATAAAATCCATATTAAAACTCAGAATACAGACTCCTTACCTTAAAAAACTCATGTGTTTGCAGGCGGAAATTCACGACGAATTTAAAAAGAAGGTAATGTATGTTAGAAGCTTAAGAGAAGAATTCAAGGATTTACGTTCTGCAAAAGAAAGAAAAAAATTGAAAAAGCAGTTAAAAAATATAATAAAAGAAATCAAAAATTTTCAGCTTGAAATTCATTCCGACTGGAAAGAAGTAAACTACATTTACAAGCATATCCGAAAATGGGAAAATTTCTTCTGTCAGGCAAAAAGAGAACTAATTGAGGGAAATATCCGACTGGTCTTTTCTATTGCCAAAAAATTTAAAAGAAGCGGTGTCAGCTTTATGGACATTGTTCAGGAAGGCAATGCGGGGCTAATAAAAGCTGTTGAAAAATTCGACCACACAAAAGGTTATAAATTCTCAACGTATGGGATCTGGTGGATTAAACAAGCTATAATAAAAACTCTTGCGGAACAATCTGATTCCTTTTCAATCCCTACTCATACCTTAACTCTCATCAATAAGATAACGAAGTCAAAAAGAGATCTACTGCAGAAAAATGGGACCAAACCTACTCTTGAGGAAATTGCAAAGTACATTGGAATTTCAAAAGAACGAATAAGGTTCGCCCAAACTTTAGGCGATTCCACAAAATCACTGGACGAACCAGTTTCCGAGGATGGAGAGTTGCTTTACGGAGACATAATTGCCAAAGAAAAAACACCCTCTCCGGCAAAACAAGCTATGTTAACATTGTTAAGCGAAAGTCTTGTAGAAGTTTTAGAAAGCTCTTTATCTCCAAGAGAAAGAAAAGTACTGGAACTCCGTTACGGACTGATAGACGGCGAAACCAAAACTCTTGAGGAAATAGGCCTGATGTTCAAAGTAACAAGAGAAAGAATCAGACAAATTGAAGAAAACGCTCTTAACAAATTACGAAAAAGCCCTGGTAGAAGAAGACTTAAATCATTTTATTCCATGTGGGAATACGAATCGTAAGTTAGTCTATATAATCAAAAAAGATACCAACAATCAAAAACTCACTTAGAACAAAATCCAACAGAATCACCGAAAAGCAAAAATTAAATATAAAAATGTAAAGTTACAAGTCAAAGTTCAAAAATGAATTAAAAAAACAACAAAGAAAAGATCCTTTTTAATCTGCGTAAATCTGCGTGCTAACCTTTTTAGTTTTTACATTTTTATCTGTCATTTTGCTTTTTAATTTTTGATATTTAAATTACCGAAAAACGAGAACTGTATCCTTGTAAAAAAGTAAAGTGATTATTAGCCCTACGTAATACCTGCCGAAAGAATAGAACTAAGCTCTTTGAGATTTGAATTCGACTGAGAGAAAGCAAATCTGACTTTCCTTTTTCCTTTATTTTTACCGGAATAAAAAGCTGAACCTGGAACGACTACAAGATTTTTATTTTTAAGTAAATATTTATAAAAACCCCAATCATTACCATCCCAAACATCCTCAAAATTTGCAAAAACATAGTAACCCCCATCGGGTGTATAAAAAGTGAATCCAGCTTTTTCAAGTACCCTACACAAAAAATCTCTTTTTTCTGCATACTTTGCCCTTATATTTTCTATGAAATTCGATTGTAGATCGAAATTTT
>CAZALG010000359.1:0-1917 GCA_964485935.1 uncultured bacterium
ATTCGAAACCGAATCTTAAAGAAGCATCTATAATCGCACCCTCGAAATCATTCTCGGAACCTGTTATATAGCGACCCGAAGCGTAAAAACCATCTATTTCCGAGCCTATCCAAGCGCTTTCGCCTAGAGGTTTCTGCCATCTAAATTTCAAGATTGGTACCGGACCTATATTGTTATTTATACTTATTAGTTCTCCGTCGGCAGAAGCAAAGACTATGGAAGCATTTCGTATCTGGAAGGACAGCCCGATAGAAAGCTCTTTATTACTTTCTTTTTGAAAATCGTATAGATAACTTAATCTGTAAAATGTAAAACCGTATTTTAATTCCATCGGCGTTCCTTCGGCGAAAGTTACCTCTTCCACAACAACATCTCTCTCCGGAAGAGAAGAAGTAAATATCTCAAAGGGTTGTATCAGAAAAGTAAGATTGTGTCTTTCGTTCATCTTTAAATCGGCTGTTATTCTACTGAAGGGAAACAGAATATTCTGTCCGCCTTCTTCAATGTAGTTAAAGTTAGTTCCATTGGTTCCGAATTGGATTGTATGACTGATAAAACCCAAAAAACCCTTTTCATATCCAAGCTTAAACTTATACCAGGAATCTTCTCTATTTAAAAGGTATTTTCTCCCTGTGCTGAAGCTAATTTGTACACTCTCCCTATCTTCTGTCAGAGCTTCCATTGGAATAAAAAAGACAAAAACAGAGAAAAAAAACAAAAAGCGAACAGTCAAGTTTTCAACATTAGATAATTTGTTTTTCATATTCCCTCCTTTTTTATTAAGCATATTTGTTTCTTCTTGCTTTGTCAAGGATTATTTAAAAATTTATTCTCACACAGAACTAAGCTATTGAATCTTCACCTTTAGCTTTTAGCTTAAAAAATAAAAATTTAGTGTTTTTTGTGTATTATGTGGTTAAAAATTTCTGTTTTTTCAGTTTCCGTAAAATATAATAGACAAATTATGTAAAATTATATTATTTTTTACCTTGAATTTTATTTTTTTGGGATTATACTTTAAGTATGAGAGACATTATACTCGAGTTAGAAAAGAAAGAACTTAAAAGGATAATGGATTGCCTGGATTGTTCTTTTGTGATTTTAGATAAGTCCGGTAAGCCTATTTTTAATAATAAGTCTTTCAAGGATTGTGGCTATTCTGTTAATTCGATTATTCCGGATGATATAGATTTTAAAAATATTCGAAAAAAAACCGAAAGGCAAGTCGAGTTTGAGTGTGAAGGGCGAAAAGAAGAGATAACAATTAAAATTACTCCTGTAAAAATTTCGGACTCTTCAGAAAAGATTTTTCTTGTTGAAGTTTGTTCGCCAAAAAAGCCTCTCAGCGGCATTATAGAATCCTGGTATAAAACAATTGATGCTCTAAGTGAGATGGTATATGTGGTAGATGAAGATTATAATCTGGTAAAGCTGAATAGCGTTGCCGCTTTGTTGAGTGGAAACCATCCTAAAGATTTGATAGGAAAAAAATGTTATAAAGCCGTTTTCGGAAAAGAGGAAGTTTGTAAAAACTGTATTCTTCCGGAAATAATAGCTTCAGATAGAAAGGAAAAACTTCAAACTATACGGAGGGAATGGGACAGATCTTTCCTTGTATCTGCCGTAAAAATAAAGAAAGGCGAATATCTTTTTATAATGGAAGACGTAACAAAGATAGAGCAGTTAGAAAGAAATATTGCGGAAATAAAGAGGTTTACATCCATAGGAGGCATCATTTCTCATATCAGACATTCTGTTGGTAATGCGGTCAACGCCTTGAAATGTTCTTTGCAGGTTCTTGAACACTTGTACGACAATATCGATGATTCAAAAAGAAAAGAATTTTTAAAAAGGGCTCTCGGTGAGATAGAGCGTATGGAATCTTTACTTACTACTTTAAGAGAATTTTCCAGGTAC
>CAZALG010000360.1:0-1908 GCA_964485935.1 uncultured bacterium
ATATTAAATCTTGTGATATTCTTGTTTTTCCTTATAGGGAAGCTACTACAATTTTGGGGCTTTCTCTTTCGTGCCTTGAAGGGATGACTCTTGGAAAGCCTATAATTGCTTCCAACAATATTTCTCTTATTCCTCTTGTTAAGCATAATTACAATGGATTTATATTTAATGAAGAAGAAGAGCTTAGTAATTATTTGAGGGTTCTTATAAATGACGTAGAGAAGCGTAAAATAATGGGAAAAAGGTCAAAGGAAATTTCGAGGAAGTATTCAATAAGCAATATTACGATGCAAATTAACAAGATGATTGAGGAGGTAATTAGTGAGAGAAGAGATTAGAAAACATTATGATCTTTTTAGTTCTGATTATGATAAAGATAGAACCAGAAATTATTTTAATTTCATTAATGATATGGAAACGGAGTTAGTGCTTAATTGTTGCAGTGATAAAGATGTTTTAGAAATTG
Organism: uncultured bacterium; assembly: GCA_964485935.1. GTDB lineage: Bacteria > Hydrothermota > UBA3072 > UBA3072 > UBA3072 > JAFGHJ01. The sequence continues at coordinate 467 of CAZALG010000360.1, forward strand.
GATGTGGGACGGGGTTGATTCTCAAAAAGATCCAGAAAGTTGTAAGACTTGGTGTCGGTATTGATATTTCTGGTGAGATGCTAAAAATAGCTTATTCCAAAGGCTTAAAAGTTACCCAAGGAAATGTTGTTAATCTCCCTTTTGGAAATGAAACTTTCGATGTTGCTTATTCATTTAAAGTCCTATCTCATGTCCCTGATATTGAAAAGGCGATAGCAGAGATTTCTAGAGTTACCAGGAAAGGTGGCACATTAGTTTTAGAGTTTTATAATCCTTTTAGTTTTAAATTCTTGATAAACAAGGGTTTTTATTCTCACGTATATCAGCATTTTTATAGTTATTGGGATTTAAAAAAAATAATTCCTCCTGATCTTAAATTGAAGTATTTTCGTGGTGTTAGAATATTTACCCCTTTTGGATTTCTTCTTGAAATACCTGTTTTGTCGAAAATTTTGATCTACCTGGAAAAGAAATTCTGCGAGACAAAATTTGGTTTTTTGGGGGGATACTTTAGCATTATCTTAATAAAGAAAGGGGGGAAAAATTAAATTCATATTATTATAGAATTCGTTTGTTTTTTTAGTTTTTTATAGTCATTTATATTCTGGAAATGTAAGTTCTGTTGAGAGGAATGAATGAAATTGTATATTATTGTATATTAATGAAAGATTTCCTGGCAAATTTACAGCAATCAGAATGTTTTTTAAAACAAAAATTAGAGTTGTCATAAGAACTGAGGCAATAAGAGATGAAATAGCATTACTTGAACGTTTTGAGCCTTTTATTTCTACTTTTATATTAATAAGATTATATTCGGTAAATTAAAGGTTTTCCTTATAGTAAAATTTGGAGTAAAATTTATCGGTTGCGAGATTTAAAAGTTAACTTAAATTAGAAAAACTGTTTTAAAGATATTCTCAGAAAAGGTAGGTAAAAATGAAGGTAATGGAATAGGTATGGATGGTGGGACATTTGGTCTGTGTTTTCGTGGGCAAATAAAATCTAATTATTAATAATTTCAAAAATTGGGGTTGACTTTCTGTTCAAAATTTCAATAATTCCATTATGGAAAAGGTTTATTTAATTAGTTTTAATGGCAGTTATTATAATAGAGTTGAGGAGTGGATTGATTTTTTTTCTTTTTTTTAGAAATAGTTAAACACGTCAAGATGTGTTTCCGGCTGTTTGAGTTAGAGATAAATTACTCGTTTTGGCTGATTCCAACTGTAGGCTTCTGCGGAGAATTTTGCAGGGTGATACTTACAGAGTAGCCTATAAAGATTCTGGGTATAGTTATGATAATAAAGGATTTTATTTCTTAGGTGCAAAAGAAGAGTAGAGAGTAAAGGTATATCTTGAAAACTTGAGATGTTTTTAATCGATATATAAAATCATGAAAAGGGAGGAATATATTAAAACATTATCTTTTAGGTTTGACATCG
>CAZALG010000361.1:0-1906 GCA_964485935.1 uncultured bacterium
AACAAGTTTTTGAATTTGTTTTTTTGCTTCTTCTTTATTCATAGAGCTATTTATATTATACTGAGAAATAAAATGAAGTCAAGCAATTTATTAAGACATTATTTGGTTGCTTTAGTATTTTGATTTTTTTATTTCACCCTTATTGGTTTTTTACAGGGTATTTGAATTTTAACTCAAAATCAGGGGTGTTTTATGTCTTCCTTTCCCTTAATTAAAATATACTTTAAGTGAAAACTTCAAGAGAGTTATAAATCTCATTAATTTGTTTAATCCTTTTTTCGTAAATCTCCGCATCAGGTTCTACTGGGTACAGAAAGTCATAGATTGTAAAGATAAGGATTTTTAGATCTCTTTCTGAACAATTAAAGTCTCTTAAGTGATCGGCTATAACTTCTACTTTTCTCGCTTCTCCTGTATTTCTCATTCCTTTTGTTTTTTCTACAATACCCTTAAATGGCCCTTTAAAATCATTTAAGTCTCGGCCATAGAGAGCATTTTTAAAACCTCCAACTGAAGATATCAAAATATTCAAACATTCAAAATTTGCCATAATATCTGGTATTTTCTCTTTGTTCTTTGAAAAAATATTATCAATTGTCATTTCAATAGCTACATCATGAGGATACGCTTTCTTTCTATAATAATTATAACAATCAATAATATTTTTGATAAAATTTATTGCTTCGGTTTTTTCTAATAGCTTTGTGTATATTATCCTTTTATCTTCAACTCCATACTTTTCACTAAATGAAGTGTAAACAAGATTCATTTTTTTATACATGTTTTTTTTCAGTTCTTCTGTTGGCGGTATACCATTTTCATGGCAGAAAATAAGATAGACTAAATTTTCCAACGCTTCTTTTTCTGTATCTACAGTCAATGAAATATTGGTTTTCCCCATTAGCTTCAAAATATCTTCCGAGCTAATTCCATGGCGGCTTTGAATTACTTTGCTTAAAGATTCATCATGTGATAAACCTTGATTTCTATAATAAAAGTAAATGTTCATATTAGATTTAATTAGACCAGTGGTTGCGGAATACCTGTTAAATAAAAAAATAGCGACAAAAACAACAACCGAAATAATTCCGGCAAAAAAGATTCCTAGTAAGGACTTGAAAATAAAAAATAACAGTGAACATATTATTAGCATTATAAGGAAACCCATGTATCCCTCCTTTTTAAGTAATGCTACGCTCCTAAAATTTTTCATATTAAACTCTTGTCGTATATCTATAGTATACGCTGAAAGCGGGGTAGATGTCAAGGGGTTTTAGGTCTTAAGTTTAAGACCGACCGATGACCGGGGACGGACGACCGAAAAACAATAAAAATATTCGTGCTATTTGTGTGATTTGTTGTTGAACTAAGCTTTCTGCCTTTCGCTTTTAGCTGTTAGCTTAAAAACAAATAAAACTTTGAGGCTTTATGCGAGAATGTGTTTATTTAAAACCATATTGACTTAAGATAGCGAAATTCTTACAATATAAAATGGAGGAGGTAAGAGAAAATGAAGTATAATTTTATTGATAAATATAAATTCCAATTATTTATCATTGTCTTGAATACTTTTTTGATACCTCAAAGTGCATTCTCATGGGGAGAAAGAAAACATCCAATCGATGAGGTATTAGTCCAGAATATCCTTCTTGCTGAGGATTACGTTTTTTGTGGAACCGACGCTTCCTGGGGGACGAACATCTTTGGGCTTTTCGTTTTTGACAGAAGGACAGAAACTTGGAGTAATTATTGTAAAGGGAACGATTTCCCTTCAAATAGAATCAAGAAGATCGAGAGAAAAGGACAGGATGTTTATGTGAATAATAACGTTAGTTTTGACCTATCTACCGGAAAATATGAAATAGTTACAAAAGGATCCTTCAAATCTAGCGCACCAGGTTTTAAT
>CAZALG010000362.1:0-1891 GCA_964485935.1 uncultured bacterium
CTGAGTCCGTGCATAATTATCTTCATTGTCGGAAGATTCAGTATGTTACTTAAAACAACAAGACTTAAGATCAATAAAAGCCCTGTAAGCATGGGTATAGACCTAGTATTGGCAAAAAATCTTATAACCATGAAAACGAGACCCGCAACAATTATAATATCAATCGCATCTAACCAGGAAAAAGCAATCATTTCCTCTCTCCAATAGCAGAAATAACCGAAAGAGCATTTCTGGTCTGTTTTACGTCATGTACTCTAAAAATTGAAGCACCTTTTAAATAAGAATAAACCGCGGTAGCTATAGAAGCATCCAGTCTATTTTTAGCGTCCTCACCGGTTATTCTACCAATAAATGATTTTCTTGATGTTCCTACAAGAATAGGGAAACCATACGAAGTAAATTCTTCTAATTTCGACAAAATCGTTAAATTGTCTTCCTTCCTTTTTCCAAATCCAATTCCCGGGTCTAATATTATCTTATCCTCGTCAATTCCGTTTGAAAGACAAAATTCTATTCTTTCTTCAAAGAATTCTCCGATTTCTTTCATAACATCATTATAATGAGGTTTTTCTTGCATTGTTTCAGGAGTTCCTTTCATATGCATAAGAATAACTTTTGAGTTATAATCACGTATAACTTTTGCCATTTCCTTATCCATTCTAAGAGCAGAGATATCATTAACTATTTTCGCTCCAAACGACAGAGCTGTCTCAGCTACTTTTGATTTATAAGTATCTATTGAAATTGGTATAGAGCTCTTCTCAAACAGAGGAAAAATTGCCCTGAGCCTACTTAATTCTTCCTCAATTTCTAAACTTTTAGAACCCGGCCTGGAAGATTCTGCCCCTACGTCAACAATATCTGCTCCTTCTTTCTCTATTTCCACAAATCGCTTCCGCGCTTCCTCCTCGGTAAAATAATCTCCACCGTCGGAAAAGGAATCGGGAGTAACATTAAGAACACCCATAACTGAAAAAGACGGTAAAAATTTCTCGTAATTCAATATCTGCAGGATTTTTTCGCCGATTTCCGGCAATCCAAAAGGTTGTTTTTTTAACTCTTCTGAAATCAATTTAAGTTCCCGAATTGTTCCGGGAAGAAGCACTGTAGACTTTTCAACATCGCCCGTGATCACATTTCGATTAACAATGGCGTCGCTGCCACGCGAAATTGCGACTTGTTTTAAGATATTTGCCGCAGGAGATGAAACCTCTTCTATTTCCAATACCTGAAAAAGCGTTTTTTCTGCCATCATTTCCTTAACATCATTATAAACTCCTACAGTATCCACAGCAGCTTCGGCATCTCTTAGATTTTGAAGCGCTTTCTTTTTAACTCTCATAACCAATAAGATTTAAAGCTTCAAGACGGGTTGTTTCCTTCTTAAATGCGCCTCTTATGGCAGAAGTTACTGTTTTCTGACCAATCTTTTTAAGCCCCTGTATTTCCAGACAAAGCTGCCTTGCTTCGATGATTACAAGTGTTCCCATCGGTTTCAAAACATTCATTATAGAATCTGCGATTTGAGCTGTCATTCTTTCCTGCAATTGAAGACGTTCGGAATAAACTTGAACTATCTCCACCAAATTAGAGTAACCGGTTATTTTGTCATCTTTGGGTATATAAGCAATATGAACTTTACCAAAAAAAGGCAAAATATGATGTTCACAAAAAGAATAGAATGATATATCTTTCAATATTATAATTTCGTCATAATGGGGTGTGCTGTAAACTCTTATAGTCTTTTCCGGGTTTTCATCTATACCCTTAAAGAGCTCAGAATATAGCTTTGCTACTCTCCTGGGAGTATGCTTTAAACCTTCTCTATCCGGATCTTCTCCAATAGCTTTAATTATTTCTCTTATTGCTTTTTCTATTCTTTTTTGATCCA
>CAZALG010000363.1:0-1883 GCA_964485935.1 uncultured bacterium
CATTATCATAAACCCATACTTTAAGAGTACAGAGAGCTCCCGGAGAAACTTTTAAAGGCTCACTTATTAAATCAGCGCTTGCCTGGGTTTGGGTAAAAAGAGAATCCTTAAGACTAAAACTCCCACCTTGAACTATTCCATCCTCCCTGAAAACGGTATTGCCTGATTCATAAATCCAGTTATCCGCGGTATCCCCTGTCCAAAATTCGAATCCAGGGTTAACGAGCAAGTTATCCCCTGACAGATAAAAAGCGGAAAACAAATTGAAAATAGTTAAAATGGATATTCTTTTCGTAATTTCCCCCTTTTGTCTGATTTGATTTACAAAAAAATTATAGGGATTATTTTTGTAATGTCAAGAGCAATTCAGATCCAATAAATCTGAATTGAGTCCCGAGTCATGTGTCACCAGTCAAAACAAAACCCATCTCACCACACCAAAATTATCTCACACAGAGCCGCAAAGTACACAAAGATTTTGAACAGTTAGTCCGTTGGTCGGTTAGTGCGTTAGTCTGTTAATATAAAAGATCCAACACGGCAGACCGTATTTAGCCAGGAACTTTGAACTAGACCCTAAAATTAAATCGACTCAGAACCCTAAAGAAGGATCCTGAGCCGATTCCGAATTGCTCCCTGTTCAGTTTTTTCTAACTTCCTAACCCCCTAACTTTCTAACCTCCTAACATTTTTCACTTAACCAATATCATCTTCCGGTGTTTTATATAGTCACCTGCCTTGAAAGTATAGAAATATATGCCTTTGGGTGCCGGTGTACCTGCGCTGGTTTGTCCATCCCATTCAATTACTTTATATCCGGCTGTCTGTTTTGCATTAACAAGTATTCGTACTTTCTGACCCATTAAGTTGTAGATATCAAGTTGTACTTGAACATTTTTCGGTAATCCGTACTTGATCGTTGTGCTTGTCGCGAAGGGGTTGGGATAGTTCTGAGCACAGCTGAAAACTTTCGGGATATCTTCTTTAGTTTCTATAGATGAAAGCTCGACAGAAGTATTAGTTGAATCCTCCTTTTTTATTTTACTGAGTTCAGGAGTGATATTGAGAGCTGAATCTTGTACCATATAAAAAGATAATATTGGAGATTCCCCTTTAAGTGTAGGATCTATATAAGAATGGAAATAGCAACCCTCCTGTGCTTCGAATCCTGGCAACAAATTGATATGATCGCCAGCACCCATTGTGACTCTACCTTGATGAACGTGCTCCTCTATCACATCTACCGCAATAATAAAGTAACCATAATATGCTGCTGTGACTGAATTGATTGCATAAAAACTTCTCATATTTGTTATTCTTTCATTTATAGCTACTATATCAAACGGTACGGTTATTGTCGTCTCATCACTAAGAGTAGTTATTGGGTCGAGGTTCACTACTGCTTTTACATTATACTGAACTGGACCTGATATGGGCGGTGGAGGAGCAGGTACTGTCCAACATCCATCAGCGTCTAATACGCACTCCTGGTAATCCGTATCTGTTGTGTATTTATAGAAGTAAGTTGTATCAAGCATTATACCGGTGTAACCTCTTTCTATTATAGCAGTAGGAGACCAAGCATTTATTATTAGACCAACCCCAAGATTTAATTTCTGACCAAAATAGAATATGCTCTGTAAGTCAAAGTTAACTGAGGCAGGATCTCCCCCATGATCAGAAACTGTAATTTCTTCTTCTCCATTTACAAAATCACCGATTTGCATGTTTTGATGAACGAATTTTACGGTATATTTCGCATTAGCTGGGAAAACTCCAGGAGAAGTACACAAAACAGGATAAAAACATGTATTCATTCCTTCTGTAGAATGCCACCCAATACCTTTCCCAACAAGATGTGTAACACTTTGTCCAATTGAGTT
>CAZALG010000364.1:0-142 GCA_964485935.1 uncultured bacterium
GAAGAGGAAAAAATTGAAGATAAGGAAGAGGAAACCGAGAACGAAGATGAAGGTCCTGAGACTGAAGAAGAAGAAGAGAAAGAAATCGAAGATGAAGACTCTGAAACCGAAGAGGAAAAAATTGAAGATAAGGAAGAGGAAA
>CAZALG010000364.1:242-1879 GCA_964485935.1 uncultured bacterium
CCGAGAACGAAGATGAAGGTCTTGAGACTGAAGAAGAAGAAAAAGAAGAGAAAGAAATCGAAGATGAAGACTCTGAAACCGATATAGAGGAAGACGAATCTGAAGAAGAAGAGAAGTAATGAAATCCTTTTGCGCTAAAAGGAAGATATTTTAAATGGCATCAAAATATATAGTTGTGGTGGGAGGAGTTTTAAGTGGTATTGGTAAGGGAGTAGCTACCTCTTCTATCGGTAAAATAATAGAAAATTATGGCTATTCGACCACTGCAGTAAAGATTGATCCCTACATAAACTACGATGCCGGAACTTTAAGACCCACAGAACATGGTGAAGTATGGGTGACCGACGATGGAGGGGAAATAGATCAGGATCTCGGAAATTACGAAAGATTCCTTTCCAAAGATATCCCAAAAGAAAATAATATTACTACCGGTCAGGTTTATAAGAGCGTTATAGATAGGGAGCGGGCCGGTAAATATTTGGGTCAAACAGTTCAATTTATTCCCCACATCCCTGAGGAAATTATAAGGAGAATAAAGAAAGCCTCGGAAGGTTTTGATGTCTGTGTTGTAGAAATTGGCGGAACAATAGGGGATTATGAGAACATGCCTTACCTCTTTGCTATAAGAAGTCTTATACGAATGGAGGGAAAGGAAAATTTAGCTATTGTAATGCTTTCTTATCTTCCTATCCCCTCACATATTGATGAGATGAAAACCAAACCAACACAGCAGGCTATAAGGCAGCTTTCGGAGCACGGAATATTTCCAGATATTATACTGTGCCGTGCCAAGACATCTCTCGATCCTGTAAGGAGAAAAAAGATTGAAACATACGCCAATATCGAAGCTGATTGCGTCATTTCCGCTCCTGACACTGATTGTATTTATGAAGTTCCTATAAATTTCGAAAAGGAGAACCTGGGAGAGAAACTACTTAGGAAATTGGAACTTCCCGTCAAGAAAAAACCTGATTGGAGCAGATGGACTGAGTTGTTGGATGGAATTATGAATCCCAGAGTAAGCGTCAATGTAGCAATGGTTTGCAAATATCTGGATATAGGTAAGTTTTCTTTGAGGGATTCTTATATTTCTGTGTCCAGAGCTCTGGTAGATTCAGGGGCGGGAGATAAAGTAGGAGTTAATATTAAGTGGATTGATTCCAAGGATATTGAAAAGGAAGGAACAAAAGTTCTTGAAGAGGTGGATGGAATAATTGTCCCCGGAGGATTTGGTGAAGAAGGGTTTGAAGGGAAGATCGAGAGTATTCGCTATGCAAGGGAAAATAAAGTTCCTTATCTTGGTTTGTGTCTCGGTATGCAGCTTGCTCTGGTTGAGTATGCTAGAAATGTTATGGGCCTTGCCGATGCAAATACAATAGAAGCCAATCCTGATACTTTACATAAAGTAATAAATTTTTACGGTGAACAGGAAAAGCTTCTGGAAAAGGAAAAAATAGGTGCCACCATGAGGTTGGGAGCTTATGCTGCGCAACTGAAGAGGAATACGAAGGTTTTCGAATGGTATGAAAAGACCGAAAGACTTAAAGCTGATGCTGAAAGGTTGAAAGAGATAGAAGAAAATTTCAGACTTGGTATTTTAGATAAAGGAGAACCTGTGGTTCTTGAACGCCACCGAC
>CAZALG010000365.1:0-1878 GCA_964485935.1 uncultured bacterium
ATAGTTTTCGCGAGTGGATCGACGGCTTAGGTGGGGCTTCAAGTGGATGATAGAATAACAAAATTACAAAACCAATTCAAAGAAAAAAACATCGACTGTTTTCTTGTAACTTCTAAAGAAAACATTTTTTATCTAACGAACTTCACGGGTGATTTAAGCATATTGTTTATAGCACCAAGGAAAGCTTTACTGATCACCGATTTCAGGTTTCAAGGTGAGATAGTTGACAAAGTTAAGAACGCTGATGTTTGTATTACCAAAAAGCCTTACATAGAAGAACTCTTATCCCACCGTATAGCAAAGAGGAAGAGTAGAATAGGGTTTGAAGCCGAAAATATTAGCTATAGTCTTTACTGGGAGTTAAGAAAAAAGTTAGATTGGCTGAAATTTAAAAGTTTTGATTCTTTTGTAGAAGATTTAAGAATAATAAAAACAAAGGAAGAAATTGATAAAATAAAAAAGGCATGCGGTATCCTGGATAAATCTTTTGAGGAAGCAATTACTTATATAAAAGAGGGTGTTACGGAAACTGATATTGCAATTGAACTCGAGTATAGAATGAAAAAGGCCGGGGGAGAGAAACCTGCTTTTGAAACTATTGTCGCATCTGGTTATCGGTCTTCGATACCGCATGGAGTAGCATCGAACAAAAAGATTAAAAAAGGAGAATTTATTACAATAGATTTTGGTACCACTTACGAGTGGTATAACTCTGATATTACGAGGACAGCTTTCTTAGGTACTCCTACAAAGAAAGATAAAAAAATTTATGAAACAGTATATAACGCTCAGAGACTTGCTGTTGAATCGGTAAAAGAAAATATGAAAACCAGAGATCTAGATAAAGTGGCAAGAGATTTTATTTCTGAGAGTGGTTTCGGAGATTATTTTTCGCATTCATTGGGTCATGGAGTGGGATTGGGAATACATGAGAAGCCGAGTATTTCTAAAAAAGATAAACATTATTTGAAAAAGGGGATGGTTTTTACAATAGAACCCGGTATTTATATACCAGGTTATCAGGGAGTTAGGATTGAAGATACAATTGCTTTAGAGAACAGTAATCCTACTTTATTAACGAATTCTAAAAGGGAATTAATGGTTTTATAAATGGCTGCTATATCTGATATAAGTAGAGGTACAATTTTAAAATATGGTGATTCTATATACGAAATAACAGAGTTTCTTCATGTTAAACCTGGTAAAGGGCAGGCTTTTGTAAGGACTAAAATGAAAGATCTTGAAAATGGTACAACGATTAGCAAGAATTTTAAGAAAGGAGATAATTTTGATGTTATTTCTCTTGAAGAAAGAGAAGTACAGTTTTTGTACAAAGGCAATGATAAATTTCATTTTATGGACCTTGAAACTTACGAACAGTATCCGATAGAAGAAAAGATTTTGGGCGAAGCAAGGTTATACTTGAAAGAAAATATGAAATGCGGGGTAAAAATTTCGGAAGGTAAAATACTGGGTATAACTATTCCTAACTTTGTCGATCTAAAAATAGCTTCTACCGAACCCGGAGTAAGGGGTAATACTGCTCAGGGTGGTACTAAACCAGCTGTTCTTGAAACCGGTCTTAAAGTAAAAGTTCCCTTGTTTCTTAAAGAGGGAGAAGAAATTGTTATAGATACGAGAACTGGTCAATATATAGAAAGAAAATCATAAGGAGGATGTATGGAAAAGGTGAATGAAAGTATTGGTTATGAGAAGCATTTGAGGAGTGGGGAAGTTTTGTTTAAAGAAGGAGCCGCGGGAGATGAGATGTACCTTATCAGGTCCGGTAAGATTAGAATTGTGAAAGATTTGGAAGGCACAAAGAAAACACTAGCCGTTATAGGTGAGGGTGAATTCTTCGGAGAGATGGCTCTTTTG
>CAZALG010000366.1:0-1876 GCA_964485935.1 uncultured bacterium
ATTTTATAAAGCCTTTCCATTTTATTCGTATTAACGTTTAATATTTTATCGCCTTTATGAACTTTACCCGAATAAATTCTTACAAAAGATAATTTTCCATGAGGGTCTCCTATTATTTTAAAAACAAGTGCGCTGAAAGGTTCTGCAGGATTATTCTCCCTCTCTTCTTTTTCACCGGTGTTTGGATTTTTGCCGGTATGAGGAGGAGCCTCTAAGGGAGAAGGTAAATAATCTACGATCGCATTCATAACCTTCTGTACTCCGATATTCCTAAGCGCTGTACCCCCAATAACCGGAAAGAAATCAGTTTTAATTGTACCTTTTCTAATTGCCCTTTTTAAAATCGAAGAGTCTATATCTTCTTCATTAAGAAATTTATCAACCACTTCATCGTCATGGAGACTCACTTTGTCTAGAAGCTCTTCTCTATACTTCTTCGCTAAATCTGAATATTCCTCAGGTATGGGCATAGATTTAAAATCAAGACCTTTTTCATCTTCCCAGACCCAGGCTTGCATCTCTACAATATCAATCATACCTTTAACTTTATCTTCTGAAAAAAGCGGTAAACTTACAATTAAAGGCGTCACTTTAAGCCTATCCTTCATCATTTCGACAGTCCGGAAAAAATCCGAACCTTTTCTATCTAATTTATTTATAAAAGTAATTCTCGGAAGATTATACCTGTCCGCCTGCCTCCAGACCGTCTCTGACTGCGCCTCTACTCCCTCTACACCACTAAATATAACAACTCCGCCGTCGAGAACCCTTAAGCTCCTTTCGACTTCCACAGTAAAATCAACATGTCCGGGAGTATCTATCAGATTTATTCTTTTTTCGTTCCAAAAGATAGTAGTAGCAGCGGAAGTAATAGTAATGCCTCTCTCCTTTTCCTGGTCCATATAATCCATAACAGTAGACCCCTCATCAACCTCACCTATTCTATGAACCCTACCACTATAAAAAAGAATCCTCTCAGTAAGAGTAGTCTTTCCTGCATCGATATGAGCTATTATTCCAATATTTCTAATATCAGGGATATCGACCCTTTTACTCGAATCAAAACCTCTTGGCATTAAAAATTCCTAAAGATTATTAATAGAATGGGTATTACCAACCGAAATAAGCAAAAGCCTTGTTGGCTTCTGCCATCCTGTGAGTATCTTCCTTTTTCTTGTAAGCGCTACCTTCTTTTCTGGAAGCTGCAATGAGTTCATTACAGAGTCTATCCTTCATTAAATACTCCCCTCTACTTCTCGCAGCTGTTACCATCCACTTAATCGCAAGAGACAGTTTCCTGCTGGCTCTAACTTCCATTGGAACTTGATAAGTCTGTCCTCCAATTCTCTTAGGACGTACTTCAACCATCGGCTTTACATTATTTACCGCCTGATTAAACACATCGATTCCTTCTTTTCCTGTCCTCTCAGTAATTAAATCAATAGCCTCATAGAAAATTTTCTCGGCTACGCTTTTCTTGCCCTCTTTCATTAGATTGTTAATAAACTTCGATACAAGCTCCGAATGATACTTGAAATCTGCGGGCACTTCTCTCTCCACAGCCCTTCTTCTTCTCATTTCTCCTCCCCTGAACTACTCTTAGGCTTCTTTGTACCATAACAGGAACGGCTCTTTTTTCTGTCCTCTACACCAACCGAATCATAGACCCCTCTCACAATATGATACCTTACTCCAGGCAAATCCTTAACTCTGCCTCCTCTAACTAGAACTATGGAATGCTCCTGCAGGGTATGTCCTTCACCCGGTATATAAGCACTAACAACCTTTCCATTAGAGAGTCTTACTCTAGCAACTTTCCGCAGAGCCGAATTCGGTTTCTTAGGAGTTGTTGTATATACTCTTAAACATACACCCC
>CAZALG010000367.1:0-1863 GCA_964485935.1 uncultured bacterium
AATCCGGTCGTCCAATAAAACGTTCAAAACCTTAATTTCTTTCTTCATTTTAAAATCAGCATCAATCCCGCGGCAATAAACATTACAGTATAAGAAAAGCTCGACATCAGATCTCCCCGCATAGCAAAGAAGGCAAAACCGAGAAAGAAGGGATAGTACGCGGATATAAGTTCGGTTGAGGCAGCGGTAGACACTTTCCAGTGGTATGAATCGAGGGACGAAAAGAGTACTCCAATTAAAACCGCGAATACAATCAATCCAATTACGCCAAAATTGATGTAACCTTCAAAAGGAAGTGGGCAGGAAAGATTGGTCTGAGGGTAAGAGAAATAACGCCCTACCACCCCTCCGGAACCTACAGGCTTTCCTTTCCATAGAGCCCGCGGTATCCAGAAGAGGAGCGGTCCCGACAGCTGTTTTCCCCAGGTAATCCCTTCTTTTGCTACGTATTGAATTGTATGCGCACTCATTTCATAGGCGTCGAAATGGGGCGAAGTGCAGACTGTTTTCAGCCCCGAGAATCTGAAATCCGAAAGAGATATAGTATCCGCTGTTCTGTAACGCAACTCATTACTCAGGGGAAAGATAAAGAGTATCCCGATTAAAAGTACTGCTGCGAGGTAGCCTTTTCCCCTATTTAACTTCCGCAATAGCATTGCGACAAACCCAAGAATAACGGTGCCTGCCCAATATCTTGGGGAAGCCAGCGGATTATTCACGAAGAGGTTGATTAAAATTAAAGCAGTTAAAAGAACCCACCACTCTCTTTTATTTGTCCATTTGTTTTTTAAAAGAATAAGACCGGCAAGGGAAAGAATAGGTATAAATCTCAAGAATTTATCGACAATAATAAGGAGTGGATGGAAACGGATGGAATTAAGAACCTCTCTGTACGCTCCGAGAATAAGAAGATTTTTTACGCCGAATACAAGCAAAAAGGCGATAAAAATAATAAACGAAAGATAGAGAGAGAAATAAACTCCTCTTTTTCCTATCTCTAATCGCTTTAAAGAAGAAAATAAGTTATAGAGGCGGTTTTTCTTAATGGCGTAACCCAGCTGGTAAAAAACCACCCATGTAAGGATAAGTAGATTGGTAGAGCAAATCGAGAAGCCCTCTTCTTTTGAAAGCCACAAGGGAAATTTTCCGAAAGTGTATTGTATAAAGGGCGCGAGGAAGAAAAAAACAAATATGAAAAACCAGTGAATCAGGTTTAACGAGTAAATCCGTTCTCTCTGTTCTTTAATTATGAAGAAAACGCTAATAGCTCCAATGAATAAAAAAGTTACTATACTCCAGATAAAATTAATTTTAGCCTCCTTAAAATACTTTATACTTAATTATAACCTTTACCGATGAAAAGTCAACAAAAATCAGGAAATTCCCTAATTCAAAAAACAGTTTTTCGATTTCCGCAAGTTTGATAAGACACTTGCAATATAGGTATAATGGAAAAATGTTTGTATACCATTGAAAAAAAAGATAAAAAAGGGGTTGACAATTATAGTATATTTATATAATTTAATATTATAGAATTTAAAATAGGACTTTTATATGATAAAGTTAAGAGGTTTTGTATTAAGAAACATAAAAGTATTGGTGAGAATCCTCTTTCCTTATTCTTTTATAAATGAAGCAGGTCTGATTAGAAGGTTGTTACCGGTATTAACTCTTCTTTCCTTGATTTGTCTCGGCGCAGAGTGGGACTATACCGGAATCGCCTATTATGTGGGTAGTGAAGATCCAACTCCCACGGGAATCTTCAGAGACGGCGATTATTGGTATATGGTAGGGAATGGTAATGACAGCGTCTATCAATACGATGATAACTGGTCTTATACGGGAACTGCCTATTACATAGGG
>CAZALG010000368.1:0-1844 GCA_964485935.1 uncultured bacterium
AACTTTTTGTATAAACCATAGGAGGTTTATTTATGATTATTTTTACAACTTACAAAACACGCGAAGAACAAGTTACATCTACGCTAATGTCAGTTTTAAAGAACAGCGAAAGAAAGGTTTTAGATAAATTCTTCGAAGAATTGATAGAATTACCCGCTTTCGAAACGATTCAAATCATAAACCAACCCGGGAAAAAAGGTAGTATACCCGATGGAGAAATTAAGGCAAACTTCCAAATCTTAATTGAGAGTAAGATCAAAAGTGGTTATAATCCGAAACAAGCACAACAGCATATAAAATCTTTTGAAAAGAACACTCAACCAAAAATATTTCTTCTATTAACGAAAGAAAGCATCCCTCTTTCCGAAATAGAAAAATTAGGAAAAAATAATAAAATCGTTATAAAAAACATTTTATGGCTAGAAATCTATCAGTTTTTTAGCGATATAGCAAACGATGTAACAAATTTTAATGAAAAAACAAGATTCCTTGCACATCAATTAATTGAATATTTTGAAGAAATTGATTTGGATAATTCTTGGGAAGAAAGATGTGTTATAGTGCCAGGAAAGACAGCTTTAGAAGAGGCTAACAATTACGGGCTTTGCCTTTGGTCTCCAGATAAAATAAAAAAGAAATGTGGGTATATAGCCTTTTATAATGATAAAAAAATTCACAATCTTTTTAAAATCAAATGCTCTTTTATAATAAAACTCACAGGCTCTATTTCTGGCCTGAAATATTTTGAAGAAAATGCAGAAATAGTTTCTGGAAAAGAAAAAAGTTGTTTACCTGGAGCCGTTGAGGCGCTCAAAAAACTTGAAGACAGCGAATTTCATAAATGGGAATTTAGAGGACAAACAATTATCTACTATTTTGACAATAGAAACAACCTAATTAAAAATCCAATTGAACACAAGAAAAAAGGCCCGTACATACAAAGACCATCTTATAAAGGGTATAAAGATTTAGAAAACGCGAAAACCACTGAGGACATAACATAACAAATAAAACCCTTGACATCTCCCCTACTTTAAACGTATACTATAAATACAGGAGGTTTTATGCAAAAAATTTTTATAAGTTGGTCTGGGCAACTCTCCGGGTAAATAGCGGAAGAACTTAATGCTTGGATTAAATTAGTACTCCCTAGAGTCGAAACGTACTTTTCACCAGAGGATATCGAAAAGGGAACAAGATGGCTCGATGATATATCTCAAAATCTAGAAGGTTCTAATTACGGAATTTCGTGCATTACTAAAGAAAACCTAAAAAGTCCCTGGCTCATTTTTGAAGCGGGAGCCTTATCAAAGCAGGTAAGTAAATCAAGAGTATGCCCCATTTTATTTGAGGTGGAAACAAATGATTTGCCTCCAGTACTCGCTCAATTCCAAGCGGCTACTTTTAACAATAAAGAGATGCGTAAATTACTAATAAATATTAACAATTCCATAGGAGAAGAAGAAATCCTCCCTGAAGAAACAGTTACTCAATACTTTGATAAATTTTGGCCAGAATTAGAAGAAAAAGTTACGCGAATTTTAGAAGGTTATACATACGAAGAAGGGACAGAAGAAAGCAGAACTTCTGAAGATATGATTAAAGAAATATTGGATTTATCAAGATCAATAGCAAGAGGAATTGGGAAAGAAGGAGAGGAGGAAGAGGAGGAAGAAGAAACTCCCCCAGAAGAGGATGAAGAGCTTCCGTTCTAAAAATTTTTGTAGATAATAAAAGAGGTAAAGATATGAAAAAAGTAACTGATTTTGTCTCTGATAATTGGAACTGGTTAGCTATCGGGATCTTTATCCCTGTTTTAATATGTGCGCTCCTGAATTATAAGA
>CAZALG010000369.1:0-1822 GCA_964485935.1 uncultured bacterium
GATAGGCGGTAAATACGGATACATCGATAAGACGGGGAAGGGAGTAATAGAACCGCATTTTTATGGTGCCGAGGAGTTTTTCGAGGGGTTGGCGCGAGTAAAGAAAGGCGGCAAATCTGCTAAATGGGGTTATATCGATAAGACAGGGAAGATGATAATTGAGCCTCGGTTTGATTGGTCAAATGATTTCCACGAGGGGGTGGCGCTGGTTCTGATAAAAGATTAAATTCGGCGTATCAACGGGGTCAGACTTTATTTTATTATCCTTCGGATTAGTTGAATTGTTGAATAGTTGAATAGAAAACAAAAAAATCTCTGTGTAATCTGTGTATAATTGAGTCTTGAGTCATGTGTCGTGAGTCTTGTGTCAAAACAACAACAAAAAACCTCTGTGTCCTTTGCGTTGATTTTGGGATTTAGGATTTAGGAATTGGGATTTAGGATTAAGTAAAAAAATCCTGTAAATCTGCGTTTATCTGCGTGCTAATATTAGGGGGCAGGATTTAGGATTTAGTAAAAAATAACAAAAAATTGGATGTCTGATGTGATCCGTGTTATTAGTTGTTCTTTGTTTTTTTATTTTTGAAATTTGATTTGTAATTTTGCATTTTGATATTTGATTTTTACATTTTGGCGGTATTGAGAATTATGTGTCTTTATATTGGGAATGTTTTGAAATTTATTTAAATATTGTTAGAAAGAAATGAATATGTATCCGCCGATGTCGAAACTATCTTCGTTCCTAATACCGTACATGTAATTGACTTCTGTATTTATGCCGACTTTTAAGTTGTTTCTTATATCATATCCTAAATCGGCTCCGATAAAGTAATTTTCGGTACTGTTAATGTATCCGTATAAATCGGCACTTATTAATTCAGAGAATCTGGTGCTTAATCCGGCTCTGAATACATAATTATAATTGTAATCGGATTCTAAAGGAAATTCGAATTCAATAAATAATTTGCTATGGCTTGCTTTTATACCTACAAAATTCGAAGAATTGTTTAAATAACGGGAATAAATCAGTGATATTGGTAATACAGACTTTGATTGACCGAGTTCTATTCTATAATACGCATCGGATGAAGAATATTCGCGCAGGTACTGGAACGATTGGCAGTATAAATAAGCGATTCCTGTTTTATTTAATAGATTTCCTTTAATATATAGGTCATAAATTGGCAGAAAGTAAACTAACTCCGGATAAATTTTTTCATCGTACCACACAGCTCCGGCTTGTAATGGATATTCTTCGTATAGAACTTTTATATTGTAATCCGCAGGAGTTCCAAACTGCAAGTTTAATTTAAATGGGCTGTACTTAAAAGTGATATCGGCAACTCCTATAAGCGAATCAGTATATACACCAAAAAAATCAAAATCGAGCATATTGTGCGTGTTCCCGATATTGAATCGGTAAATAGGTTTAAATGATTTTTTGCCGTAAAAAGCTCCGTTAAGGTAAAAACTCTCTACAGAGGTTCTTGAGAAGATTTGTATGGCTGAACCTTCTGTAGTAGAATTCTTTACGAAATTCAAACCAGCTTCTAAGGGATAAAAAATTCTTCTGCTATAACCAAGAAAATGACCTCCCAAATACGTTCCGCCGGCAGCTTCCGCTCTACATCCGATATTTCTTTCGATTATTTTTTTATCCAGAACTTCGAAGAGTGGCAATACCCTTTTCGTATTTGCAAGGGAAGGCTGCAGGTAATCTTTTTCAAAAGGTAAAGGCTGCTTTTTGATGGGTTCGACTTCGACTTTTCTTTCGCCGTATACCTTTATTTCGGGGATATCGAGAATGTCGGCATTTAAATTG
>CAZALG010000370.1:0-1819 GCA_964485935.1 uncultured bacterium
CTTTCTTTATAGAGATTCATTACGCTCTGGTCAAAAGAGTGCATTTTGTATTTTTCTCCTTCTCTTATAGCGTCTAATATTGCCACTATTTTTTCTTCTTCTAACAAATATTCTCTTATTGTTGGGGTGGAAACGAGAACTTCTGTGGCGGGAATACGCCCTGTGCCGTCCATTTTAGGGAGTAAACGAAGAGATATTATTCCTTTTAATACACTGGTTAACAGAGTCCTAATGTGTTGGTGTTGATAAGGAGGAAAGAAAGTTATTATTCTGTTTATTGTTTCAGGCGCATTTAAGGTATGGAGAGTTGAAAAGACCAGATGTCCCGTATCTGCTGCTTTTATTGCAGTTTCCATAGTTTCTGCATCTCTTATTTCTCCGATCATTATAATATCGGGGTCCTGACGGAGTATGTATCTTAAGGAGTTTGCAAAGCTTTTCGTATCAGTCCCGATTTCTCTTTGTGATATGATAGATTTTTTATCTGTCAACAGATACTCTATAGGGTCTTCAATAGTAATAATGTGCTTTCTTTTGTTTTGATTTATATAATCGATCATAGAAGCAAGAGTAGTTGATTTTCCTGAACCAGTTGTTCCGGTTACTAAAACAAGACCTCTTGTCGCGAATGCTAAATCGTTTAGTACATGAGGGAGATTAAGCTCTTCAATGTTTTTTATTTCTCTGGATATAGGCCTTATGGCAAGAGCTATACTGCCTCTTTGAATATATATGTTAACCCTGAATCTTGATATTCCTGGTATGCCGATACCGAAATCTGCTTCTTTCTCTTTAAGGAATGTTTCCTGCTGTTTCTTTGTCATAAGAGAAGAAGCAGCTATTCTAACATCTTCTTTGCTGAGCTTATTCATTTCCAAAGGTGCAAGTTCGCCATTTATTCTTATAATAGGAGGCGTTCCTACCTTCAGATGAAGGTCTGAAGCATCGCTATCTATCATTTTTTTTAAAATTGGTTTAAGATCCATATTTTATTATTTCCTAACCTTGAATAAAGGTTGATTATATTCTACAGGTTCTTCGTTAGAGATTAAAACTTCTACAATTTCTCCCTTTACATCAGATTCGATTTCATTCATTATTTTCATAGCTTCGATAATACAGACAACGTCGCCCTTTTTTATTCTATCTCCTATATCAACATAGGGAGGGGCATCGGGGCTCGGTGCCCGGTAAAAAGTTCCTACCATCGGGGATTTTATGATATGAAGATGGCTTTCTTCTTTTTGCGCCTCTTCTGTGGAGCTTAGTTCTTGTGTTTCATTGCTTTTTAAGTTGCTTACGGATACTTTTGGAGTAGAGCCTTTTGTGTTTTTTGATATCCTTACTCTTGTCCAGAAACGTTGAAATTCAATTTCTTCTAAATTGCTTTCTTCAAGAACCTTTATCATTTTTTTGATAAATCCTATATTCATTGTTTCTCCTCTGTTATCATTTCTTAAAATATATGAATCTAATAACGATAAGTCAAGAGGGTAATCCCCATGGTTATAAGAGTAAAGAGGGGGTAGGATACAGATGCTAAATTGTAAAAATTAAATATAAAAATGGAAAATGAAAAATTGTAAAAAAGAAGTTAGAAGTCAGAAGCCAGAATTCAGAATCCCATCCCAACTCCCAAAAAAATTATTGAACCACAAAGGGTACAAAGAACACAAAGATTTCAGCTTCGTTTTTTTACTTGAAACCTGGGATTCTTGAATCCTAAACTTTAATCGGCCACAGATGAACATAGATTTAAAAGATTTGTTTCCCTGTTTTCTAATTCAACTATTTAACGATTAAACCATTCAACTAAGAT
>CAZALG010000371.1:0-1784 GCA_964485935.1 uncultured bacterium
CATCCCTGGGGGGAGGTAAAGACACTTTTCATTATATTTCTTGTTTTTTGAATCCTTTAGATTCTTCGAATCAGTTGAATGGTTGAATAGAGAAATAGTAAAATAGTTTCCCCATTTCCCGATTTTCCCATTTTTCAAATTTTCTAATTTGTTCTCCGTGTCTTCGTGGTTATTTCCTTCTTGACAAACTTCTATAAATCCCTACAATTTAAATAATGAAAGACATAAAGAAAAATATTATTATTCTTCTTCGTATTAGTGGTACATATACTGTTCTTAGGTTAGTATCCGTATTTGCCATGATGCCATTTATAGACTCTTACCGGGAAATCCAATGCGTTGATTTTATCCCTTTTTTTCTGGAATTTTGGTACATGTTTTTTGGCATCTACCTTGTTGGGTTTTACTCCTCTTATATAATGTTCGTATCAGTTTGTATAGCTATAGGAACTGATTTTGCTTATGCTTTTAATATATCTAAAGGAAACAAAAAAGAAATTCGGATCACTTTTTACCGGACTCTTATCACATGTCTTTTCGGAATTTTTCTTCTTATCTTAGCTCCATTTGTCGCTATCCCCGGCAAATTTAACCCTATTTTATTGATAGTAGAAGGATCCTTCTATTTTCTCTTCTACGGCATTTTATTTACATTGTTGATGATAGACGAACGAAAGGAGAGGTTATGAAAAAGAATATTCTGATTTTAATAGCTCTATTCTTTATATCCTGTTCAAGTATTAATACCAAAGAAAATCATCATAAAAGCCAGGAGGCATTTCTCGCCGCGTGTAGGTAGAGGGGTCGGGTCTTGTTTTTTGAATTCTTTAGATTCTTCGAATCAGCAACATAGTCTCTAGTCTTCAGTCGCCAGTCATTAGTCGAAAAAAAAACAACAAAAAAAACCCGTGTTTATCAGTGTAAATCCGTGGCTAATTATTTGGTGGGGTTGGGATTGAATAATTAATTATGAATTATGAATTTTGGATTGGAATTAGATTTTAGTTTTGACTCGTGACACAAGACTCGTGACTCATGACTCTTTTTTGTCTTAGTGTCTTCGTAGCCGATTATCCAAATATCTTCTAATAATAGCCTTTACAATAGTACTTTCTTCCGAATCTATAACCTTCTCAAATTTTTCCTTTACATCTTCCCCGCCAAGTAGGATGAGACCTCTTGCCGCGTATTCCCTTTTTTCGGTGTCGGAATCTTTTAAGTTTTCAAATAAAATCTTTTTTATTCTTTCTTTATAATTCGAGCTGTCTTCTTTTACAGCTTTTGCTCCTATGAGTAATAACTCGGAGGGGAATTTTTTTTCCACATTTTTTTCTATATACGGAACAAGTAACGTATCGAACCCGGCAAGAGAACTAATTACTGCCGATTTCACAGTAACAGACGGATCATCAATTAAACCGAATAAATCATCTATTGCATTTGTGTCCCCGATTTCTCCTAAAGTTTTTATGGAAACAAGTTTTAAAGGTTCATCTTCCTTTAAAAATGAAATTATTTTATTCACACTTCTTTTCTCCTTAAGCTTACCCATCGCGTACACTATCGCTCGTCTAAAGGGCTCTGTTCCATCTCTTTCGAGAACAGAAATGAGTGAATCACTCAAGGATTCCATTTCCAGTTCACCAATAAGCACTAAAACGTTTTTTCTTGCTCTTTCCTCTACACGATTAATATTCGCGCTTAAATATTGTTCAACTAATAGCGAGTCTTCTATTCCCTTAAGAGTTTTTTCTATAGCTCTTAACTCTAATCCCCTTTTCGTA
>CAZALG010000372.1:0-1781 GCA_964485935.1 uncultured bacterium
AATAGTAAATAAAGATGATGGAGGAATAGAAATTATATGTCAGGATGAAGGACCTGGAATTCCGGATGTCGAACAAGCTTTAGAAAAGGGATACAGCACTACGAATTCCCTTGGTATTGGACTTATTGGAGCCAAGCATCTTATGGATGATTTTAAGATCGAGAGTGATGATAAGGGAACAAAAATAACTGCATACAAGAAATTGAAATGAATATAAAAAAAATATTTCCTTCAATAGAGTTTATTGTTAGTTCTGATGAAGATATTTATAGAGCTCGTTCCGAGATGACTAAATTCGCAGGAGAAATTAAGTTAACAGAGAAGGAATTGGAAGAACTTAGGATCGTAATAACTGAAATTTCAAAAAATATTATAAAACACAGTTCTTCAGGTAGGTTGAGTATTGCTTTGGGAGAAGAAGGAAAAGAAAAAGGTGTTTATATTGTGGCGGAAAACCCGACCAATGATCATAACACTGCTGAAATCTTTGATGACGGTTACAGTACCGCGAATACCCTTGGAATAGGTTTGGGCGCCGTGAAGAGATTGCTTACGGATGTTAAAGTGAAAGTAGAAGATGGGAAGTTTATTTTAACCGGCAAAAAAATATTTTCCGAGAAGAAAGATAGTGTTATACAAACCAGTGTGTTTAGCCGTCCTAAACCTGGTTTTAAAAGTAATGGAGATGCTTATTTCATAAAAAGATATGAAGATTCTGCGGTAATTGCGGTTGTGGATGGTATTGGTCACGGGGATAAGGCTAGCGAGGCAAGTAAAATAGCTTTACAGGTTATTGAAAATCAATTTAGAGATGAGCTTGAACAGGTTGTTCTTACAATACATAGAAGATTGCATGGGAGCAGGGGTTGTGTTATAGGAATTGTTCGGATGAATAAAGAAGGTAAAATAGAATATCTTGGAGTTGGTAACATTCGAACTCAGCTTTATACGGCCGAAAGGTATAAACGACTGGTTTCTTTTGACGGTTTATTGGGCAGTAACATTAGAACTCTCAGGACCGATCGCCTTACTCTTAATACGCCCTGCTTGATAGTTTTACATTCCGATGGAGTTTCTTCTTTTAATTTTGATGATAAGCGTATTGTGTACAGACCTGTCATAGAAATAGCAAAGGAAGCTTTTGAAGAACATAAGAAAAGTTCGGATGATGCTACGCTTTTAATTGCGCGCATTCCCTGAGAGATAAAAAAAATAATGTATAAGATTGCTCATTAATATTATGTTAGGAGGTTTATAATGCCTAAAAAAGGAATGAATAAGGCGGAACTCGAAAAGAAAGTAGCTTCTTTGAAGGAAGAGAATAAGAAATTAAAAGTAGATAGAAATTTGCTGAATTCTCTTTTAAAACATATACCGGAGAATATCTATTTTAAAGATAAGAAAAGTAGATTTGAAAAAGTAGGACTTATTTTTGTCAAATATTTGGGATTCGATAAGCCGAGTGATATAATTGGAAAGACAGATTTTGATCTTTTTGATGAAGAACACGCAAAACCAGCTTTTGAAGACGAACAAAAAATCATGGAGACCGGAGAACCTATACAGAAAGTTGAAAAAGAGGTTTATCCCGACGGAAGTGAGAAATGGGTAGAAACTACTAAAGTTCCCAGGTATAACGAAAAAGGTAAAATTGTGGGAACTTTTGGGATTTCAAGGGATGTTACGGAGAAAAAACTCTGGGAAGAGGAGAGAGAGAAAAAATTAGAGGCGCAGAAAGCTGAACTTATCGAGCTCTCAACCCCTGTAATCGATGTATGGGA
>CAZALG010000373.1:0-1769 GCA_964485935.1 uncultured bacterium
GCCCGGAAACGTCCGTGAGCTTGAGAATGCGATCGAACGAGCGGTCATACTTTGTCAGGAGAAAACTATCCTTGCGGAACATCTGCCGGAGCGAACAAGCAGAAGCGAGGAATTAGAACCTTCAAACATTCTTGAATATGAGGCGGCAAAAGAATGTTTTGAGAAAAAATATCTTAGAAACTTATTAAAACAAACTGAAGGAAATGTTACTGATGCATCAAGAACTGCTACAATGACCAGGCAGAACATTTATCTTAAACTTAAGAAATATGATATCAATCCCAAAGTTTATTACCCAAGAGAATAAAGGAGGTATCATGAAAAGGATACTTTGCTTGGTGTTTCTTGTATTGTTAATTAAGTGTGCTACTCCGGGAGATATTAATATGTTGTCCGCAGAAGCAACCCAGACATCACGTGATTATCAACTTGCCATAGATAAAGCAAAGCACGACGCGAGACTGGAAATGACCCAACAGCTCAACACGTATATTCAAGCTCTTATAAAGAAATTCGACGAGGAAGTTGGCTTAACGGAAGACTCAGAACTCCTCGGCTTGTATTCCAAAACGAGCAAGATTGTCGTTGACCAATCTCTGGTTGGGTCTCATATAAAAGGAGAACCGGAGGTAAAGCAGGAAGGTGATGTCTACAGGGCAACTGTTGTTATGGAAGCGCCACTTGGTCAAGCAAGGAAGAGATTGCTTGAACAAATAAAAGCCAGTGATGCTCTCTATGGAAGATTTTCGAATTCCGAGTCTTTTAAAGAACTCGAAGAAGAAACAGAAAAAGAAACAGAATAAAACGCAGATTTTATTCTTTTTATTGAGTTAAAATTACCTTCTCATTAGATTGTGGAATTACTTTTAGTGAATTAGTAGCGAATCTACGGCTTCTTTTTTCATAGGCGCGATTTCCTTCTCTACGATCTCTTCTGTCTTTGTTCTTATACTGACTTTTACGCTTTTTTCATCTCTTTTTTTACTGTACCTTACGCATATAGAAGAAGATATATCGATATCTTCAGGACTTTTACTGTTTTTGAGTAAGGCGATGGGGCTACCGAATCCCACGCCTTCGATAAGCAAGTCTTCATCTCCGGCAAGTTCTTCTATTATATGATTTTCTTTTTCATCTCTTCCTACAATTAACTTGGCTCCGCTTTTAAGTCTGAAATGACGTCCGAAATGAAGTAGTTTTAACTCAGGTATGGCATCTTCTTTATACTTAAAAGCGTCCTTAAGTCGGATAGAGAAATCAAAGTCTGTGAGGCAGCATCCGCCTGCTGGAGAGGGATATTCAGATAACCTTAGTTCTTTTGCTTTTTGTATCTGAGCTCTTCGACCTCTACCCTGAAAATTGCAAAGTTCGTCTCTATTTACCCATCCTTTTTCTTCCGGGATAGTAGGCACAAGCAATTTTGCAGAAAGAGGTCGAAGTAAAAGACCGTTGATACCGGCTTCTTTTTCTGTTAGCTTTATAATATCTTTTCTCTGACTCATGGGACGCTGCCCAAGAACTTCACCGCTAAAAAGAAAAGATGCCCCGATTTTTTTCATGAAATTCAGTGCTTTTTTCATCATGAATATTTTACAATCTATGCACGGATTCATGTTTTTCCCGTAGCCATGTTTTGGTTTTTTTAGCATATCTATATAATCTTTTTCGCCGTATGCGATTTCTATTGGAATATTTAACTTATGAGCGTGTTTTACCGCACTTATTTGTTTTTCATCTTTGATAAGGTAAAGTGGTAAAACAAAATGGAA
>CAZALG010000374.1:0-1768 GCA_964485935.1 uncultured bacterium
AAAGATTTTCATTTTTATAATAATAAAAAAGAGGTTTTATTCCCACCCTATCTCGCGCCAGAATCAATTTGTCCTCATCAGAATTATAGATCGCCATAGCAAACATACCATTAAACTTATTAAAACATTTTTCTCCCCACTCCAGATAAGAATAAATCACAACCTCAGTATCAGCATTGCTCATAAATTTATAACCTTTTTGTATAAGGTCTTCTTTAATTTCAAGATAATTATAGATTTCACCATTGAGGATAATCCATATCTTTCGCTTCAGATCACACATGGGTTGATGTCCACGTTTTGACAAGTCCAAAATTGATAATCTTCGATGAGCTAAACCTATATTCCCCTTTGTATAATTTTTTTTATTATTCGAAAAAAATATATATCCTGTGTCGTCAGGGCCTCTGTGTATCAGAGAATTATTCATTTTAAGTAAAATATCTTTGGAGAAAATATTTCTTCTATTTACAAAACCACATATTCCACACAAAACTTATAGCTCCATTTTTAATTTTTTATTATTTCAAGAAAATAAAAATGTTACAAATATACAATTTTGTGAAATTCTATACTTTAACAAGTTATATAATATGAATGCCATCATACAAAAATTAATAACATCCTAATTTTTATTAGAAGGTTTGTATATAACTCTTTAAACCATCTTTCCAATTTCGAATGTCTAAATTAAAAACCCTTTTTATTTTCTCTTTCGATAAATAAGAGTTTTGGGGGCGTTTCGCAATTTTTGGATATTCTTCTGTCTTTATTGGAGTAATATTCACTTGACCTTTGACTAAATCATATTCGTTACCATATTTATAGATACTTTTTGCAAAATCGTACCACGATGTTTTTCCGTCATTTGTAAAGTGATATATTCCAAACTCTGATTTTGGAAATTGGACAATTTGAAGGATTGCTACTGCAAGGTCTTTTGTGTACGTGGGGCTTCCATACTGATCTGAGACCACCTTCACGGAGTCTTGTTCATCGAACAGCTTGAGCATCGTGTTCACGAAGTTTTTCCCGTTTTTTCCGTAGAGCCAGGCAGTTCTGATAATGATGTAATCATCAAAACCGCTTTGTATGTTTTTTTCGCCTTCAAGCTTGCTCTTTCCGTACACGCACATGGGGTTTGGGATGTCGTCTTCCGTGTATACGCCGTCTTTTTCTCCGTCAAACACGTAGTCTGTTGAAATGTGAATGAGCTTTGCGCTGATTTGTTTTGCAACCTCGGCAATATTCAAAGGGCCCTGAGCATTGACCTGAAACGCTTTTTCTGGTTCGTCTTCCGCCCTGTCTACAGCTGTGAACGCCGAGCAGTTAATGATCCATTCAAAAGTTTTATCCCTGACAAAACTTCGGAGGGACGCGATATCCGTGATATCGACTTCGAGGTCTGTTGCAGCGTACTGCAGCTTTTTCTCTTTCAGCATTTCTTCCACATCGCTTCCGAGCATCCCCTTGTTGCCGATAAGCCAGATCACAGAAATGTCCTCATACGTGTAAATGTGGTTTTAACGGGAGAGAGAAAATTCTCGTCGATTCTCGTTCTTGAGTTTTATCTTACAAAATCCTCGAAGAACTCATCCCCTTTGTCTTCGTGCCGGACTTCATCCACCGGTTCTTTTTTTCCCCGGCCTCTGTAGAGCGCATCCGGATAGTTCAGCACCATGCCCCGCACTGTTTTGGATATGTTTTTGTATCCGTGAACAACACCGGCAGGCACAATCACAAGAAGAGGATTGTCCTCACCTGAAAA
>CAZALG010000375.1:0-1758 GCA_964485935.1 uncultured bacterium
ACCGGGGGATACTCTTATAATGAAAAAATATCCATTTGGGTCAGCCGCAGCTCCCATAGTAGTACCCTCGATTATGACATTAGCTCCGGGTAAAGGTTCACCTGTTTCGGCATCGATAACAACACCCGCAATTTTTCCTGTAACTGCCGCTTTCGCGCTTGGATTAAAGGCAAGTAGAGACAAAATAACCAGTACTCCTCCTATAACCCACCTGGGCAACAATTCTCTTCCCCTTCTCGTACTTTTCATTAAAGCCTCCTTTCGTTAGGGTTTACAAATCGGGTTAAAACTGAAGACTGAAATATATAAAATTTGATAACGCCACTTCGCTTAGCTTGAATTATAAGGTTTACTTTAAGGAAACTTAACTTTATTACGCCTCCCTTGAAAACTTAGGTCAAGGATCTAAAAATATATCTACTCTTTAAAAGTAGGCGCTTACATCTTTATCCTTACCCTATTATAATCCTTAACCTTACCAGTAGTATTAAGTATAAAGAAAGAGGATCTTTTTGTCAAGAGTAAAAATTAGAGCTCGTTAGGCAAAAGATAAAACTGGACTAAATGCTTAAAAGTTAGTATATGTCTTTCTCTAAGCAAGAATTAGAAAGGAGGAAGAATGGGTTCACGACTTCACAGAAAATTCACTGACGATCAAGTAAAGATAGTTTTAGACCAATATGACAAAAGGTCTATTGCAACAGGCGTTAGAGTAATTGGGATGTAGCTTGAGTAGATTTTATGAGCTTTTAAAAGAGTACGTAAGTCTCCTGAAGAATTTACCATTACATATTTTCGCAACTATCACAGCACCGATTACCGAAAGGAACAGACAGGATAATACGTTAAGAGTTAGAAATAGACAAAAGCTTGGTAGAAAATAGAAACACTATCAACCCAACTATCTATGACAGCCAAATCCATATCTCCGTCGGAGTCCAGATCCGAAGAGAAAACTGACCAGGGACCGCTTCCTGTATTGTAGTCTACTTTTGGGGCAAAAGTACCATCTCCGTTGTTTAATAAAACAGAAATATTTGCGGAACTAACATTTGTTATGGTCAGATCAATATCACCATCATTGTCCAGGTCGGAGGAAAAAATTCCCAAGGGGCCCTCTCCTACACTATAGGTACCATTTTCTTCGAATTCACCACTGCCTGCGTCAACCTCGACTGTAAAAGACCATGCGTAAGGAATGGTTAAATTTTCACCGCTTTCATCTTCGATGGCTGTTGTCAGGGAAACAGAGACTACCTCTCCCACTTTAAAATCATCATCCGGGTTGAATGTCGCTGTGTTTGTTCCGGAATTGTAACTGTAAGTCCCTGAGTGCAGTCCCGTTTGCAAGGAATGAACGACGAATGTACTGTCGTTAATAGTAGATGTATTCATGTCTACGTCAAATGTAACCGATATATCCGTGTTTTTTGCAATATTAAGCCCGTTTTGAATAGGGTTAGTGGTAACAATTAACGGTGATGTTGTATCGATTGAAGTTACAGTAAGATATACCGATTTGGAATAAAGGGTCAAGTTCGTTGCGACAGTATTTGTAATTTCGCAGATATATCTGCCTGCATCGCTAATTTTTGCATTGCTTATGGTATAAAAAGTATCTGTTGCAGATTGTATTATAGTACTATATTTTTTCCACTGATATTGATTGTTATCGCCGCCTACAGAAACGGACATAGTATAATTTGAGGTTATGTTTATCGTGTCATTCTGAGTCTCACCAACACTATCTTGAGGAGA
>CAZALG010000376.1:0-1757 GCA_964485935.1 uncultured bacterium
AAGAAACCTCTTTTCTCTATGTTTTTTTTCTGTTTGGGCAACACACCCTCGAGTCCTAAGTCAATAGTCAAAAAATCTATAAAACAAGCCACAAATCTTACAAAGAACCGCAAAAAAATCAGGCGCTATTCCTTAAATTTTATCATTAATAAGGACTTGACAAAAACTTTTAAACAAACATAGTATCTTGAAAAAAGGGAGGGAAATCAAATGTCTCATATTATAATTCTTTTACTCATTTCACAAGCAAAAGCTTCATACCCGCTGTATTATGAAATTAACGATTTTTCAAATCCGATAATCGCGTCCGGTAATATAGAATATGCGTGCTGGAATCCCGCAGCAATAAACGACGCAGAATCTCTTTCTTTTGCGGGCAGTGTTGTCTATACCAACGGAAATTATGACATATCTTCAATATTTGACGAAGATATTCATTTTAAAACATCTGAACTTCTTCCCGAATTTCTAGGGCTTGCGTTTCCTTTAAACGAAAAGATTTCTCTGGGCTTCTCATTTAGTATTCCATATAAATATAGCGACACTTCTTCATGGTTCCCAAACCAGTATCCACCAGCAGAAGATTCCGCAAAATTTGGTTCGGCATTAAGAATTTTTGCTTTAAATCCCATATTAAGCTACAAAATAAAAGAAAATTTAACAATCGGAATAAATCCGGGAATTCTCGTGAAAAAATACAATGAATATGTAGAATATAATTCACCCGACTCCAGTAAAAGAGAAATAAATGGCACATATTTTGGAGCTGAACCAAATCTGGGGGTACAATATCAGCTTAACGAAACATCCAGAATTGATTTATCCATTAAAAAAGGTTTTCTTCAAGGAACAGAAACCAGGGCCAGTGAGGAAAATTCTATTAAGGAATTTTTACCTCTAATAGCATACCTCGGAACACAAATAAAAATAACACCACAATTGACCATCAACAACGCGGTCGAATTCATACCCCGGCAAGGCAGAAATTTCTATGTGGATGGCGAAAGAATAGAACTCAATGAAATAAATAATTTTTTCAAAATCCATCTTGGCTGCGAATACAAAATAAAATCAAAATATGCTTTGAGGCTTGGAATCTACAGCAACCCTAATCATATAGAGAAAATATTCCTGACCGGAGGAATCGGCGCCGGATTCGGAAAACTAAAGATAAATCTTGCCGCCTCAAGCAGCAGATTTAGTACGCCTGGATTTACTATAGATGAAAAAGAAACAAACAATTTTCACCTGTCGATTGCGTATTGAAAAATAGAACAGAATCTAGATAAAAACACGACCCGCTTCGGAAATAAATATTTATAAATATTAAGTTTAAATTAATTGTTTTAAGATATTGCTATCACTCAACTTATACTGTTAATTATAAACTTAAAATTGCTGCGAAAATATTCGTGTTTGGATCATTTACTAATGCCTATCTTAAGCATTTGGTTTTCCCCTATTTTGATTGTTCATGCGGAAAGTTGATAACAAGGATTGAATAATCCTTGACATTATTCTTATTATTAATAAAATCTAAATACTAAGGAGGTAGTATGGACGATAAAAATAAAGTCGAGCATAATTTAGTACCCGGTGTGTTTGAGTGTTACGGTCATGGTTGGAGACATTTATGGAAAAACTTTCTTGAGTTATTTGTAGTATTTCTAATATTCAACTTTTCATCACAATTTATGGGTATTTTTTATATCCCCATGTATTTTTCTGCTTTTTTCGAAAATAAACCAGAATTCTTA
>CAZALG010000377.1:0-1752 GCA_964485935.1 uncultured bacterium
CCCATACCGATAACTTCTCTCAAAGCTCCTTCAGCCTGCGGGGGTCCCATAGAAATAGCTATAACTTCTCCCCCGATTTTTTCTTTCAAACGCAACCCCTCTTCCACGGCGTAAAGGTCAAAAGGGTTAACCATTAGTTCAACACCTTCGCGCACAACCGTACCGGATTCCGCGTCCATTTTAGCGTGTTCTGGGTCAGGAACCTGTTTTATACATACTATTATCTTCAACTGGACTCCTCATATTTTTTAAAAGCAAGTGTTACATTGTGACCCCCGAAACCGAATGAATTAGAAAGGGCGACTCTTATATCCTTTTTTACAGCCTCATTCGGAGTGTAATTAAGATCACATTCTTCATCAGGTGTTTCATAATTGGTGGTGGGAGTGATAATTCCGTCTCGTAGACTCAAAACGCAAGCAATAGCTTCCACAGCCGAGGTTGCACCAAGGAGATGTCCGGTCATTGATTTGCTAGAAGAAATGTTTATTTCATAAGCTCTTTCTCCAAAAACTTTTTTGATTACTTTAGTTTCAATCTTGTCGTTAAGTATTGTTGATGTTCCATGAGCGTTTATGTAGTCGATTTCTTCTTTCTTTATGTTCCCATCCTCCATGGCTCTTTTCATCGCCATTGCTTGAGGCTCTCCCGTTTCATTAGGCGCAGTAATATGAAATGCGTCATTTGAAGCTCCATATCCTACTATTTCTCCATATATTGGTGCACCCCTTTTCTTGGCACTTTCTAACTTTTCAAGAATAAGAGTACCCGAACCTTCAGACATAATGAATCCATCTCTATTTTTGTCGAAAGGTCTGGAAGCTTTTTCCGGTTCATCATTCCTCGTAGATAGACTCCTGGCTGCGCAAAAACCGGCCACAGCAAGAGGTCCTATAGGAGCTTCGCTCCCTCCCGCTACCATTATATCCATTTCACCCGTACGAACTTTACGGAATGCTTCCCCTAACGCATGTCCGGAAGAAGAACAGGCTGAAACGATTCCGTAATTAATCCCTTTAAATCCAAATTTCATAGCAATTTTACCGGCTGCCATATTTATGATAAGAGAAGGAATAAAGAAAGGACTTACCTTTCCAGGACCTTTTTCCAACAATTTAGTATGTTCTACCTCCCAGGTGTTCTCTCCACCTATACCGGAAGCGTAAATAACACCTACTCTGTCCATATCAAGGCTTTCAATATCCAGGCCGCTATCTTCTATAGCTTCGATAGTAGTATATAAAGCAAAGAGAGTAAAAAGATCATATCTTTTAATCTCTTTGAAATCTAAATTTTTTGAGGGTTCAAAACCCTTAACTTCT
The DNA here is from genome assembly GCA_964485935.1 of uncultured bacterium. Taxonomy (GTDB): domain Bacteria; phylum Hydrothermota; class UBA3072; order UBA3072; family UBA3072; genus JAFGHJ01. The sequence goes on from CAZALG010000377.1 coordinate 1,323, forward strand.
CCGGCAATTTGACTCTTGAATGGAGAAGGGTCAAACTTGGTAATTCTTGTTATTCCGTTTTTACCATTTTTAAGGGCTTTCCAGAATTCCTGGGTTCCTATCCCTACAGGGGTGACTACTCCTACCCCTGTGATAACTACACGGTGCATTACTTTACTCTTCTATATGTGCCTTTAAATATTCAACCGCTTTACCAACTGTTTCTAACTTTTCGGCGTCCTCATCAGGAATACTTATATCGAATTCTTCCTCAAAGGAAAGAATTAACTCTACAGTGTCAAGCGAATCAGCACCGAGATCGTCTATGAAATGAGCTTTTGGTGTAACTTCAGATTCATCAACACCTAATTGTTCAACAATTATCTTTTTTACTTTGTCCATTAAAGCCATACAAAAACCTCCTCTTCTTTATTTTAAGTTAGAAGTCCTC
>CAZALG010000378.1:0-1739 GCA_964485935.1 uncultured bacterium
ACTCGGTACCGATACCCCATTCTCCATAATCATAGCCTGTTCGGCATTGGCTTTTTGCATCAATCCAAACTGATCAATGAGAAAAAATATCAGTAACGTGATGACAATGATTGCTTTTTTTATCATTTCTCTACAATTCCTTTATATTATTATAACGTAATAACTAAATGTCAAGGTAAAAATTTTTATACCTGTTTTTACAAATTACATTCTACGATTTTCCAAAAAAAATTAAGTTAAACGGTTAATTAATCTAATTCTATAATATGAGATTCGCCTTTAGCTAAAATAAAATAAATTTAAGGATGAGATTAAACAATGTTACGTAAGACTTTATAATTTAGTATCTTAAATAATCCTTAAAAATATCGAAAAAAGGTTGACAATACATATGATTTTTATTATTATACGAAAAATAAATGGGGCGATTAGCTCAGGGGTTAGAGCGCTTGCGTGACATGCAAGAGGCCAGTGGTTCAATTCCACTATCGCCCAGTGTTAAAGAAAAAAGATTAGTTCTTATATATATAATATAGATGTATGAAAATAAAGATTAAGCTTTATATAGATAAAGAGACTTCTACGATAGAAGTAGAAAAAGGTACAGCTCTAAAACAAATATTGAAAGATAGAAATCCTTCTATTTTTAATAAGTTTGCGGGAGCTGTTAAAGATGGAAATTTTATAGACTTTCATACTCCAATAAATGAAAGTGGTGAATTCCAATTAATTTCCTATAATGATAAAATGTCGTATTCTGCTTATTGGCATACGACCTCGCATATAATGGCTCAGGCTATTAAACGACTGTATAAAGTTAACCTGGCAATCGGGCCTTCAATTGAAGAGGGTTTTTATTATGACATGGAAAAAGAAACGCCATTTTCGGAAGAGGATTTGAAAAAGATATCCGAAGAGATGAAAAAAATAATAAAGAGCGATTTACCTATTGAATATAAGGAAATAAAGAAAAAAGAAGCAAAAAAACTCTTCTCTGATAATAAGTTCAAACTTGAACTCATTGATGGAATTGAAGATGATTTTGTTTCTATTTATTCCCAGGGAGAGTTTACCGACCTCTGCAGAGGTCCTCACCTGTATTCAACCGGGAAGATTAAAGCATTTAAATTACTATCCGTTTCTGGGTCTTACTGGAGAGGAGACGAAAAAAGAGAGCGCTTGCAGCGTATCTACGGTATATCATATACCGATAAAAAAATGCTAAAGGATTATATGCGTCGATACGAAGAAGCAAAAGAAAGAGACCACAGAAAACTCGGAAAACAATTGGATTTATTCGACATTTACGACGAAATCGGAGCGGGGCTCGTACTATGGCATCCGGCCGGTGCGATTATACGTGAAGAAATGGAAGATTTCTGGAAAAAAGAACATTTGAAAAGAGATTACAAATTAGTAAGAACTCCCCATATTGCAAAAGCCGACCTTTGGAAAACCTCAGGACATTATGATTTCTATCTCGAAAACATGTATACTTTTGAGAGAAACGGCGAAGAATATGTAGTCAAACCCATGAACTGTCCTTATCATATCTTGATTTACAAAAAACAAACACGAAGCTACCGTAACCTTCCGATAAAATTCGCAGAACTCGGAACCGTATACAGATATGAGCGTTCCGGAACCCTCCATGGCATGTTAAGAGTTAGGGGATTTACACAGGACGATGCTCATATTTTTTGCAGCGAAGATCAAATCGAAGAAGAAATCGGTAAAGT
>CAZALG010000379.1:0-1737 GCA_964485935.1 uncultured bacterium
ACCTCCTTTCTACGGAGTAAAACTCCATTAGAAAAGTAAATGTGTATATTAAACCCTGACAACTATTCAATTATCAATCAATATGTTATAGCTAAAAAGTTAAACTACAAAGTTATTTGTAGTTTTTTTATTTTTACGGAAATTCATGTTTCGGAAAAATTGTTAATGATATAACACGTACAATCATACCAATAAATAGTTACCAATGACATTTACGTTATTTAGTTTAAAACTTTCCAGCAAACAATTGTTTACATAAAAATAGAGGCACCGAAAAAGTATCCCTATTTTTTACTCACGATACAGTATGTGCTAACTTATATATCTCCCTTATTTCGAATTCGAAACAAACCATTTATAAGTATCTTTAAGGCCCTCTTTGAGAGTTATTTTAGGTTTCCATTTTAATTCATTTTTTGCCTTTTCGCAATTCAGGTAAATCTCAGAAATTTCTCCTTCCCGGGCATCAGCAAGCTCAGGTTCAAAATTCTTACCAGAAATATCTTTCAATAGAGAAAACAGCTCTAGAACAGTGGTCGGGTTACCTGTCCCTATGTTGTATGTGCGACACTCTCCCCTATCCATAGCCATAATATTTGCCTCAACCACGTCTAAAACGCATATATAATCTCTGATCATAGTACCCTGACCGTACAATATAGATTTTTCATTTTTTATTAACTGGTTGCAAAATATAGCTACAACCCCCGCCTCACCGTAAGGGTCCTGCCTCGGACCATATACGTTTCCATACCTCAATGATGTAAAAGGCACATTCTCCCACTTTGAATATACCCTTAAGTAATGCTCGCAGCTCAACTTAGCAACGCCGTACGGAGATAAAGGTTCAGGTAATAATTCCTCATCAGCATACTTTCCCTCTCCATAAATAGCTCCTCCGGTGGAAGAAAAAATTATTTTTTTTATTTTTGCTTTAGCTACAGCTTCCAATAAGTTTAACGTCCCTCTTATATTTATTCCTTCATCCCAGAGAGGATCCGCTAAAGATTTTCTAACATCTATCTGTGCCGCAAGATGAAAAACAAAAGACGGAGAATACTTTTTAACAACAGAATCTAAATCTTCGTCACAAATATCTTTCTTCAGAAACTCAGCATTCTCATTTATGTTGTCTTTCGAACCATTTAAAAGATTGTCGATTACAAGAACATCGTAATCCATAGAAATTAATCTATCTACCAGATGAGAACCTATAAAACCAGCACCACCAGTAACTATAACCTTATCATTCATTCTTACCTGCCTCCGATCGCAAATAATCTCTTATAAACACATCTATATAACCATCGAGCACTTTCTTTGCATCTCCAATTTCTGTATCTGTTCTATGATCTTTTACTTTTTGATAAGGATGAAGAATGTAAGATCGTATTTGATGTCCCCATTCAATATCTTTTTTACTTTTTTCCATTTCTTGTCTTTCCTTATCTAATTCCTCCATACGCATTTGATACAATTTGGACTTCAAAATCCTTTCTGCAATCATTCTATTTTGCATCTGAGAACGTTCACTTTGCGATGTTACGACAATATTGGTTGGTTTATGTATTATGCGTACAGCCGTGTTTGATTTATTTACATGCTGCCCGCCGGGGCCGGAAGATTTGAAAGTCTCAAGTCCAATATCTTCACTTTTTATTTCTATATCAATATCATCTTCTAGGAGAGGATATACGAAAACAGATACAAATGAAGTATGCCTTCTCGCACCCGAAT
>CAZALG010000380.1:0-1711 GCA_964485935.1 uncultured bacterium
TTCGGTTGACTTTTTTTTGATTTTCAATAAACTATTTTTAAGTTTAACCATAAGGAGACAAAAAGGAGGTACAAATGGAATTAAACTTATGTAAGAAACTCATACCGTTTACGTCACTCATCTTTTGTTTAAGCTGTGCAGAGGGAACATCCTCTATAACAATTCAAAAAGAAGAATTCGGAAAGACTCCGGATGGAAAAACAGTTAATCTGTATACGATTAAAAATGCCAACGGTGTAGAGTTGAAAGTCAGTGAATTCGGAGCTACCCTGGTTTCTCTCAAAGTCCCCGACAAAGAAGGAAATTTCGAGGACATTATCTTAGGATTTGACGACCTCGAAGGGTACATCAATGATGCCGCATATCTGGGAGTAACAGCGGGAAGATACGCAAACCGTATCGCGAAAGGTAAGTTCACCCTGGAAGGAAAGGAATATACTCTGGCTAAAAACGACGGAGTAAATCATCTCCACGGAGGCGTCGAAGGATTCGGCAAAAAAGTATGGAAAGGCGAAGAAATAAAAAAAGATGACGGTATAGGAGTAAAACTCACATACGTTAGCGAAGACGGAGAAGAAGGATATCCCGGAAAACTCGAGAACGTGGTAAAATATATTCTTAATGACAAGAATGAACTAAAAATAGTGTTAAAATCCAAAACGGACAAAGCTACACCCGTCAATCTTACAAACCATGCCTACTTTAATTTAAAAGGAGAAGGCAACGGTACCATACTGGAACACAAGTTGCAATTAAACGCAAAGGAATACACCCCGGTGGATGATGGATTGATCCCAACAGGAGAAATCAAGAGTGTCAAAGGAACTCCTTTAGACTTCACAGAGCTTACAGCCATCGGCTCAAGAATAGATAAACTCGATAAGAAATTCCACGGTGGTTACGACCATAATTTCGTAATAGCATCAAATCCGGATGATGAGCTTTCAATGGTATGTAAGGTTGTAGAACCCGAAAGCGGCAGGGTTATGGAAATATATGCCACTATACCCGGAACTCAATTTTATTCCGGAAACTTTCTTGATGGATTTAAAGGGAAAGGCGGCAAAGCATACCAGCAGCATTATGCATTCTGCATTGAACCTCAGTACTATCCTGATTCGCCGAACAAGCCAAACTTTCCCTCATGTATCCTAAACACAGGGGAGGAAAGAAAGGAAATAATCCTCTATAAATTCTCTGTTGAAGAGTAAACAACAGCTAAGCTGATTATAAATAAAAAAGGGAGAGAAATCTCCCTTTTTTATTTATAGTTTCGTGTTTCGAGTTTGAAGTTCAAAGTTAAAAAGATCAATCCAACTTTCCAACCATCCCACAAACCAACAAATCAAAATCCACGCTTGACAACAGTAGCACTTCTTATTAGTATAGGGGGAATTCTTATTAAGAATTCAATTTTTGGATGAGAATGAAATTCGGATTCGGCAAAGATTTGCGGATAAAAGAAAAAGAAGCAATTAAAAGGGTTTACAGCAAAGGATTCTTTTACCGAGGGGAATTAATCCATATACATTATTTGCCCGAAGAAGAAAAGAAATTCTCTATTAGAATGGAAAGAGGAATAAAAGGAGGATTGAAACGCAACAGATTGAGGCGACATCTGAGGGAAATCGTTAGAAAAGCAAATCCTTCATTAAAAAACGGTTTATATATTGTTACAGGGAGAAAAACAGCTTTAATGAAAGATTACAAT
>CAZALG010000381.1:0-1707 GCA_964485935.1 uncultured bacterium
GGGAAATCTTGATTCGAAAACCGGAAAAGAAATAATGGCTCTTTTTGAAAAACTACATCAGGAAGGTAAAACCGTTATAATGGTAACGCATGATGCTAATGTCGCCGATTATGCCCAGAGAAGTATTAAGATAAAGGATGGCAAAATAGAAGAAGAAAAGGTAAGGAAAAAATCGTCAAAGAAAAAGGTTGTTTTTGTTGAAGAACGGCTTGGCGATGCAAGTTTGGTTGGTAGTATTATCTCGGGATTTCTCTCAGGATACAAAGGTCTTTTTGCCAATAAGCTTCGTTCCTTCCTTACTGTTCTCGGAATAATTATAGGTGTCGGAGCGGTTATCGGTGTTATGGGTGTTGGAGAGGGAGCAAAACGCAATATTACCACGCAGATAGAAAAATTAGGGTCTAATGTCATAAATGTACACTATCGTAGACCGGACAGTAAAGAAGAAGCTCTTCAGTGGAGAGGTCGATCCGAAGGGCTCACATATGATGATGCAATTGCGCTGAAAGAAGAACTGGATTTTATAAGAGATGTGGCTCCTGAGGTAAGAAGTGAAATAACAGTAAAATATCGGGATAAAGATTGGGATACTGACGTTATAGGTACTTTGCCTTCTTATCAATTCGTAAATAATCATCATGTTAAAGAAGGTCGATTTTTTACAGAGGACGAATTGAATTCCTGGGCAAAGATTTGTGTTATAGGGAAAGTAATAGTAAATGAGCTTTTTGGCGATGAGAATCCTATGGGAAAGGAAATCAAAATTAGAAATATACGTTTTACCGTAGTTGGTATTATGGAGGAAAAAGGGGCTGTTGGATGGTGGGATTTTGATGACAGGATATTTATACCGCTTTTTACTGCTCAAAAGAGAATTGTCGGTAAGGATAATATTGTCCGATCCATTGAGGCTCAGACAACCGGTCTTCTTCCGACGGATGTTACTGAAGAAAGAGTTAGGCAACTGCTCCTAGTACGACACAATCAGGTTGAAGATTTCCATATCAGAAACCGGGAGGAATTTAGAGAAACTGTGGAACAAACAGCCAGTACGTTCAAGATTATGCTTTCCGGAATTGCAGCGATATCTCTTATCGTTGGCGGAATCGGTATAATGAATATAATGCTGGTTTCGGTTACGGAGAGAACCAGAGAGATTGGGATAAGAAAAGCAATAGGAGCAAAAAGAATTGATATTCTTATTCAATTCCTTATAGAGTCAGTAATAGTTAGTTTAAGCGGAGGTTTTTTAGGTATTTTTTTTGGTATTATTTTTGCCAATACCGTAGGTAACATGATGGTAGGCGCAGGTGCGATAGGACCAAGATTCTTAAGCCAGGGAGGAGGATCAGTTGTAACCCCGAGTTCCATTTTGCTTGCATTCTTTTTTGCCGTGATTGTAGGTGTTTTCTTTGGGATGTATCCTGCAAATAAGGCTTCGAAAATGGACCCTGTTAAGGCGCTCCGATACGAATGATATATAACATTATCGTTCAATTTTCTAGTTTTTGGCAAGAATCCATCTCTTATTTTTTAGTTTTCTTTAGAAAATTAAATATCAAAGATTAAAAATCAAAATTGCAAATTAAAATTTAAAATTGTTTCTTACCTGACTGCAAGAAATAGAAAATTATTATATTATTGGTTTTATTATTTGTTTTTTTATTTTTGAACTTTGATTTGTAATTTTACATTTTGATATTTGAT
>CAZALG010000382.1:0-1700 GCA_964485935.1 uncultured bacterium
TATCCGTCGTTGTTTACGTCCCCTGCCGTGGAAACGGCTTCCCCGAAGTTTACGTATGACAGATTGGGTTCAGCTGTCCAGTTGGGAGACTGGCTAAGACCTCTGCCTTTAGCTGAGGTTGACACACTTAGTTTTTCATCGGATGAATTAGTCGAATAAATATTGGCGCTTATTTTTATCGGATATACTATATTTCTATTATCCGGTGAAATACTTAAATTTCCTTCTTTCTCTGACAGAGAATAAGATATTTCATTTTCGTCTGCATCTTTAATCTCGTTTATTTGATATATAATATCCTTTTCGTCGTTTTTTAATACAAATCTATCCTCTTCCGGAGTAATATCCAGATTCTCTGCTTCAATTATAAAATCAATTGCGAAATTACCTTCTAAACCGATATTTTCTTCTATTGAAATATTCTGTTCGATTCCGCTTTCCGAATTTGAATAAACAATTTCGATACCATCGCCACTGTACAAGATATTATCTCCGTTAAGCGTAACATCTATATCGCTGAAAATCTTTTTATCATTATCATCACTGGTAACCGCAATCGATTTGATTTTTAAATTCCAGTTTTCTTCATCAACAATCACTCTATCCATGAGTTCGATTCCGTTTTCGTCAAAGTACGCGCGAAGATTGTTGGCTCTATTCGCGAGATGATATTTCGGAGTTTTGAATTGTTCGCCCTTATAATCGGATTTCTGTAATGACGGTTTGTATTCTTCTTTCTCTATATGCTCCATTGCCTTTTTCATCCAGGAATCAGATACGGTTGGTTCGTTTCTTTCAGTTGCCGCTACGATAAGAGGACTAAATAAACAAACGACTATACTAATTGCTAAAAACAGATATCTCATAAAAAACCTCCCTGGTTTTTTTCCTGTTAACAATATGAGTAAAGTAAGTGCTTTTTTTATATATTAATAATCATAGTATGGATTTTTTAGAGTTTTGTCAAGATGTTTTTTACCCACGAAACACACAAAACAAGAAAAAATTCAGAAGTCGGAATCCCATCCCAGCCAAAACAACTAAGAGGAACAACAAATCGCACGAATAACACGAATTGTTTTTTGTTTTGACGCGAGACTCACGATGCACGACTCATGACTCAGTTGTAATAACAGCGGTTCCGTTTATTTCCCCTTTTGTAACTTTTATAAGAGCTTCTGGGATATCATCAAAGTCGAATAGTTCTACCCTGGATTTCAATTTAAGCTCATCGGCGATTTTTAAAAACTCTATTCCATCCGCGCGTGTTACATTTGCAACAGATTTAATGCTTTTTTCCATCCAGAGAAGATTTGTGTAATCTTTGATCTCCATATTAGACATATAAATGGGGGAGAGTATAAGTCTTCCTCCGGGTTCAAGAAGCGATAAAACATAAGAAACGAGCTCTCCCGCGGGAGGATAAAATATCGCGGCATCCAGCTTTACGGGAAATTTATCATCATAGTCCCCGACCCAATCGGTTTTTAATTCCTTTGCTGAAGTTTGGTTATGTTCGCTCCTTGTGACCACGAAACATTCGATGTCTTTTGCTTTTGCGATTTGCAGCACGGTCGATGCGGTCGGTCCGAATCCAAATAATCCTAATTTTTCTCCTTTCTTTACGTCAGCAAGACGGTATCCCCTGTATCCGGTTATTCCCGCGCACATAAAAGGCACCTGTTCGTCAAAGGAATGAT
>CAZALG010000383.1:0-1700 GCA_964485935.1 uncultured bacterium
GCGTAGATTTCAATATGATCGCGAAATGAACGGATTCCCCCGACTCAAATTTAATTCGGTGGGCCGATATCCATTCTTCTGCCATGCCCTTTTCGTATGGATGAGGAATATTTAAGGTTGTATCCGAAATCGCCTTATCTCCGGCTAATTCTCTAACCCTGTCTGCATCTGACAATTCAAAGAACCTTAGCAAAAGCCTCTTTGTCTCAATCTTCGGGAATTCTTTTTTCACTTCCAGCCTCTATGCCAAACAAAAACAAATCATTCAAGATAAACCTTTTAAAAAGCGTATTGGAAAAAGGTTAAATGTCAAGGGGTCATGTTTTGATTTTCCCCTTGACTTATTGGCAGGGAATCTTTAGAATTAAAAGAAAACAATCTGGAGGTAAAAGTGCGTAGCAATAATAAAATTTTTTTGGTTACAGTTTTACTATTACTTCTGCTTGGTTTTTCAAATTGTTTTCTATTTAAACAAGAATACAGTGAAAAATTGTTGATTGAGGGTAGGATTGGCTCGGGAACCGGAGAATTAAGCTGGAAAACAATTGATTATTTGCCAACTGGGCCTACAAGTTTTGGCATTAACAACAGAAAGGAATTTTTCGTCTTGGATTTTTTAAACAGTAGGGTCGTAAAGTTCGACAAGAATGGTGATTTTGTTGAAGGTTTTCCGCAGGAGAAAAATAGACGCATTATGGATATTGCATTCGACAAAAATAACAATGTATATATAGAGTATATGTCTGGAGATATTGGGGTTTATGATAGCGATATGGTACTTAAACGTGTACTTAACCTGAAAAGACTCGTACCACCCCTTACCCCCAAAATAACTCCTGTCGAGGTAACCAGCCGTAATACAATTTTACTTGTAAATCCTAAAATCAACAAGGAAAACGAAATTATCGAGGTAGATACTAATGGAAATATTCTCGAAGTAAGAGATAGGCGTAGAGGTTATATCGTAACAAAGGGAGAATATTACATTCAGGAAACAACGGAAGGAGGCAACAGCATTTACAACAATAAACATGAGCAAATACTAGCAATACAAAAGCTAAAATTAAAGGACGGTAAACCAGAAATAGTCGGTATCGATTCCCTACGCAACATATATCTTAAAGTTGGGGTAAAAGGATTGATGCAGGATCGCATTATAAAAGTTAACCCCAGAGGAAGGATAAGAGCGGATTTTCCAATAAAATATAGCTCCGGGCATACAGATGTTTGTCGAACCGCGAGAGTTTCGGAGGACGGAAAGGTTTATATTCTGGATGATCTGGATGAAAAATTCCATTTATGGAAATATTCTCCATGAAGTGAATATTTTATGAATTGTCAATTGAAAAACTTTAAAAACAACAAAAAAAAATCGTTTTATGAGCATTGAAATAGGAAATTATAATTTCGAGGGGTATTATTCCTCACCAGAATATCTTAAAGATGAACCCGGATTATACACGATTTTTTGTCGTAAATACGAAAAGGACGTCCTTTTAGATATCGGAGAATCAGAAAACGTAAAATCCAGTGTTCAGGATAACGAAAAATCAAACTGTTGGATACGTAACTGTCCGAGCGCTCTTGGCTACGCTGTTCTCTACACTCCCGATTTAGATGATAAAGGAAGAATGGAAATAGAAGAGGAAAAAAGAGACCAGTATAATCCAGTATGCGGGAGGATGTAGATTCTTCGAATC
>CAZALG010000384.1:0-1689 GCA_964485935.1 uncultured bacterium
TATTGTCACCGAGGAAATTCTTTACACAACCGAAGGCATTCTTGCCAAAGTACCCAAAGAGAAAAGAATAAAGTTTGAAAAATCAGAGAGAGACTTATTTCCAGTGAAACCTTACGAACCAGAAGATGATTTGTATGATGGAGGAGTTACAACTATTGCAAATACATTGTCTGGTTGGCGGTTGGATACTTTCAACGTAGTTTCACAAATTCCGCTTAATGTCTTTGAACTTGAGCAGGTATATGCCCACAAAAAGCATTTGCAAGATCTGCACCCAGAAAATCGTAATATTGAAGCTAAAATAAGACAGCAACTACAAGAACTGCGAGATTTAGGGATAATAGAGTTTCTTGGGGGAGGTATCTATCGAAAATTGTGGAAGGATGTTTAAGTGAAATCCATGAACCCTCAAATTTTCAACTCCCATTAAAATATTCCATTTAAAAAAGTAGATTTCCTCAAAATTGCTACCTATAGGTAGTTGATCAATTACATATCCTGATCAACGATCCTGACAAAACTGGATAGTTTAGATCGCAAATATTGAAACGTCAGGGTCGGTGATTACTGCGTCAAATTCCAATTTAGATAATAGAACTTTTGAAGTTCCAAATATACCGTTGGAATATACAACGGTATGGTCATTTCCACAGCGAGGTAGTTGGGCGACGCATAATTCCAAATATCGTGGCAATTTCGCACCACAGATTGCGCGGAATATAATCGAGATGTATTCGGGAAAAGACAACTGGGTTCTGGATCCTATGGTAGGAGCCGGCACAACAGTTATCGAGGCAAAACTTCTGGTGAGAAATGCTATCGGGCTTGATATTAATCCCAACGCTATCGAGTTAACCAAGAAAGCCCTACGTTTTAACCACCATCCGCCATCTGAGCAGCAGGTATTGTTAGGCGATGCCCGCAATCTATCCTTTATCAAGGATGAAACAATTGACCTGGTGCTAACCCATCCGCCATATATTAATATAATAAAATACTCTGACCTGAAAATTCCCGGCGACCTTTCAAATATCAGCAGTTTGCCTAAATTTTGTGATGAGATTGAAAAAATTGCAGAAGAGCTTTTCCGTGTCCTTAAGCCGGGTAAATACTGCGCAATTCTTATCGGTGATACTCGAAAGGCCAAACACTTTGTTCCGCTGGCTTTTCGTGTGATGCAGCGATTCCTTCAAGTTGGCTTCGTATTAAAAGAGGATATAATCAAGGTCCAGCATCACTGCAAACTTACCGGATATTGGCGGGCTAAAGCCAAACGCGATAAGTTTTATCTGATAATGCACGAGCACTTATTCGTCTTTCGTAAGCCTGATATTAGTGAAAAGCTATTCCTTGTCAAATACAGCACCGCACTATGAAATGATTATTGATTAGTGATAATTGATTATTGGTAGATAAAAGAGAGTGCCCTGTATTCTGTTTCCTTTCCCTTGAAATACTCTACGAATTCTAAAGTTTATGAGTTGCTGCTGGGTGACCTACCAGTAAAGAGCCACCAGTAAAAACTGGTAGTATTAAAATCGGAAGAAATAAAATCCTCATTGACCGGTTAATCTTCCATTAAGGAGCCGCCATTAGTTACAGTCAGGTACTGTGTATCGTCAGCAAAAGTCATTACTCCTTCATACGCCGCCGGAATAAGTAGACAATCTCCTGCTCTGAACTCGGCGC
>CAZALG010000385.1:0-1657 GCA_964485935.1 uncultured bacterium
TTCCTTCTCCTCCCGGTGGTATAGCACACTCGTGTGGGCACAGTTTGCACCGGGCAATCAAATTTTCTGTTGTTTCGTAATATTCTGCTTCTCTTTTATTCATAAATATTTAACTTGCTATTATTTATAAATTTATAAATATTTTTGGAAGTGTCAACAAGGATAGCCTCTAAATCGTTATTTTTTATATACTCTTTAGCTTTTTTAGTTCCCATCGCAACAAGTGCGGTAGTAATGCAATCTCCCTGGATACCTTCTTTTACAATAACTGTAGCTGATGCTATTTCCCTCGCAGGATAACCCGTAAAAGGATCTACTATATGGTGATATCGTGTACCTTCAATTGTAAAATATCTTTCGTAATCTCCGGAAGTGAATACAAAACAATCATTGACAGTCAGAGTACCTATTATTCCGTTTTCATCCCGGGGATTTCTTATGCCTATAATCCAATTGCCTTTTCCTTTTTTCTTGCCAACTAAGAGTACATCACCTCCTGCGTCTATTAAAGCGGAACATATACCACATTCTTTCAGTACATTTTTTGCCCTATTTAAAGCATATCCTTTTGCCGCTCCTCCGAGATTCAGAGAAAAATTGTCGGGAATTATAAGTGTATCTTCCTTTATTTTTATTTTTTTGTAATCTACAAGGGGAAGTAATAATTTAATTTCGCTTTGCGAGGGGAGAGTTGGCTCCTTGAAATAATTCCATTTCTTAAGTATTGGATCAATTGTCATGTCAAAATATCCATTTGTTTTTTCTGAAAAGTAAAGTGATTTTTCTATTATTTTTATGGAAATAGTATCGATTATTCCTTTTTTTATACCCTGTACCTTCAGAGAGTCAATTGTTTCGAACTCGTCTTTTATTCTTTTTATTGTATTTCTTGCTAATATGGGATTTCGAGCATAAATTTTACCTCTAACAAAGGTGTCAAAGTAAAAATCTTCGAATGTAAATTCTTTTGTATTAAAGAAAAAAAGAAAAAAGGCTATTGCTAAAAACGTAATAACTAATAGCAAACGTTTTATGCTAATAGCCCTTTGTTGATTTGACATTTAGTTTTCGAAAACTTCTTGTACCTGTTCGAAAGCCCAGTCCAGCTCTTCTTCTGCGATAACAAGAGGCGGGGCAAATCGGATAACAACACCGTGAGTTTCTTTACAGAGAAGACCTTTTTCTTTAAGCTTTTCCGCGTAAGGTCGGGCCTTTTCTTTTAATTCAAGTCCTATTAAGAGTCCTTTACCTCGCACTTCTTTGATTACAGGATTTTTAAGACTTCGTAGCTTATCCATAAAATAATTGCCCATCGTAAGAGCCTTTCCCGGTAAATCTTCATCAATAAGGTAATTGAGAGCAGCAAGTCCTACAGCAGCTCCTATTGGGTTTCCGCCGAAAGTCGAGCCATGGTCTCCCGGATTAAAAACACCGAGTATTTCTTTTGAAGCCGCGAATACAGAAACCGGATAGACCCCTCCGCCTAAAGCTTTTCCGAGTATTATTCCATCGGGTTTAGCGTTTTCCCATTGCCAGGCAAATAATTTCCCTGCGCGTCCGAGACCCGACTGAATTTCATCGAACATTAAAAGAACATTATTCTTTTCGCAGATTTCTTTAACTTCTTTTAAGTATCCTTCCGGAGGTACAACAATTC
>CAZALG010000386.1:0-1648 GCA_964485935.1 uncultured bacterium
TCTGCTCTATTTCCAGTTCTCGAACTCGTTTTAAAGCGATTTGAAGAGTTCTTTTTGTATTCATTTTTCCGGGTTCTTCAAAATAAATGGTTTGTACGGAAATTTCTGCCATACAACCTCCTTTCTTTTACTAATAATACTAAAAAAAATAAATTTCGCAAATTTTTTTGCCACAGAGACACGGAGAATACAGAGAAAAAATAGGATTAGAAGCGGTGCAATTTAGTAATTCAGGGATTATGGATTAAGTGGTAAGTGTTTCTTAATCCTTACTTCTCATCACTTCTCATCAAAGATTTACTGCTAATCCTTAATCCTCGCTTAGCTTCCTGCTTTTCTACTAATCCTAAACTACTCTCTACTTGCTAATCTTTAAACTTTCCTATCTCAAAAGGACAATTTTCCTTACAGGATTTTTTCCTTTTCCTTTCGTGAGGGAAATGAAGTATACCTCGTTTGGCAGTGCCTTATCTGAATTGTTGGTTCCGTTCCAAGTTATGAGGTGCGTTCCCGCGGTTTTCTTTCCGGTAAAAAGATTCTTAACCATTATTCCCGCTTTATTGTAAACCTTCAAACTTATTTCCTCTTCTGCTTCTTCTTCCGAAACGGAGAATCTTATGCTAAAGATATTTGTCGAAATGGATGGAAATACGCTGAGTTTTACTTTATCTCCTGGTTCTGTTAAGTCTTCTATGCCTGACATAGAGGTTGTAATAAAGTCGGTTTCATTCCAGCCGTTAGGACCTATTGACAGCCATCTGGAATGAACCGCGTTATTGTAAGTCACAGGATCGTATTTTAATCTAACTCTCCAGTGATAAGCGGTTGCCTCGCTCAGCCCTGTTACGTCTTCGGAAATTTCTACCCCGTTTGTATCCGTATCGTACCAAGAGTCGCTCTCGGAAATGGAAGTTCCGTCGAATAACTCTCCAAGTTCTTTGACTTCCCACTGTAGTTTTACTTTCCCTCTGCCCCCCGGTGTTCTTCCTAGTATATTCAGCTGTACACCCGATGTTCCTGTTGCATTCCCGAGCTGAACATGACGGGAACCATCTGTTGTTGATTGAGTGGGAATGAGCGCAAGTCCCCCACCTTTGCTGCCGTGATATACAAATGCACCACCTTCACCCGATTGTCCATTGTGGTACCGAGGAGCCCCCACAATTATGTCCGGGTATCCATCTCCGTTTACATCTCCTGCCGAGGAGACAGAATTGCCGAATCGTGCGCCTGCCTGATCGTATTCACACGACCAATACATATGACTAAGCCCGGAGGAACTTCCATAAAATATTCTCACCTCCCCTTCATCCGTTTCTCCATGGTCATAATAAGGAACACCCACAATCACATCTGAATATCCATCGTTGTCTATATCTCCTGCTGAGGAGACGGAGTAGCCTGAGTGGGCGTTTTCCTGACCTCCATGGAACCAGTTAGAAGCAGATGGGGAGAGTCCCAATGCACTTCCATGATAAGAGCCTACCTTTCCCTCATCTACATATAAACCGTCAGCCCCATAAGCGCCCACAATCACATCCGAATATCCGTCTCCATTTACGTCCCCCGCTCCGGAGACAGACCATCCAAAATATGCGCTGTCTTCATCGCACTCGGCTGTCCAGTCGGCGGAAGCAAGCAATCCCGA
>CAZALG010000387.1:0-1628 GCA_964485935.1 uncultured bacterium
CTGATTATATTCTGGATGAAGGTTTATATAGCATTATGCGCCATCCTTTATATCTTGGGAATTTTTTTATCGGTTTTGGTTTTACTTTAGTTTCTAATTTTTATCCTGTTTTTCTTTTGCCTTTTTATTCACTTATTTTCTTTGTATATTATTATTTGATTGTCAAAGAAGAAGAGCGTTATCTTGAAAAGAAATTTGGCGAAAGGTTTGTCCGGTATCGCAAAAGTACTCCTGCTTCCTTTCCGAATTTTAATAGGTGGAAAACAGGACAATTTCTGGGCAAAAATGCCCTGCGGATGGAATTTAGTACTTATTTGACTGTGGGTTTGATTTTCTTTATATTTTTGATTAAAATTTTTCTTTTTTGATTAGTTGCCACAAAGACACCAAGACACGAATCCGCCCCACACACCAGATTATATTTTGTTTAACTAAATCCCAACCCCAAAATCCCAAATCCTAACTTTGCCACGAAGGCATAAGGCCACGAAGATCAAAAAAGTTTAAGTTGACAAAAAATAGATTCTCTATTATAATATCGATGTGGTAGTTACACGACAATATACAAAGACAAATTACAGGATAAAAAACAAACCTAGCCTTGATTTAGAAAAGATTAAATATGATTTATTTTTATTATGTAAAAGGAGGATATAAGATATGAAAAAAGGAGAGAAAATGAAAAAAGAAACATGCTGCCCTAAATTTGACCCAAATCCATGGAATGAAAAAAAATTTGAATGGGATAATAAAAAATTTATAAAAGATAAAGTTTTTACTTTATTTTACATGCCGATGAATTTTGGAGCAGTGATAAAAAGAATGATGGGAAAAATCGAAAATGCCGGAGCAAAAACACCAGATTGGATGGGATTATCAGATCATACATCCAAATGGAATATGGGTTTATATGTTGCCGTTGATAGAGTAATTCCTGGAGCCGAAAATACAACTATCTCTGGAGAATTCTTTAGTAAAGTCTATGAAGGTCCATATAAAGATACAGGAAAATGGTGTAAAGATTTTGAGGATTTCGTAAAAGGCAAAAATTTAAATATTAAAAAATGGTATATGTGGTATACAACTTGTCCGAAATGCGCAAAAAAATACGGCAAAAATTATGTCGTAATAATAGGAAAAACCAATTAGAAATCTAACAACTCAATCCAGTGGACGCTAACGCGCCGCATATAAACTATGTTAGACATAAGGGTAGGAACAGTAAAGTAAAAATAAACTGGAGATTTAGATGATCATAAGAAAAGAAACTACATCAGACATTGAGGCAATCACCCAAGTTACAATAGCTGCCTTTAAGACGCTCCCAATAAGCAATCACACTGAGCAATTCATAATCAAGGCATTACGCGCCGCAGGCGTTCTTACTTTATCGCTTGTGGCAGAAGTTGATGGGTGTGTTGTTAGGCATGTTGCTTTTTCGCCTGTAATAATTTCTGACGGCACAAAAGACTGGTACGGACTCGGACCTGTTTCAGTGTTACCGGAACGGGAAAAATAGGGACGGTGCTTTAATCTGGCGGGAAAAATAGGGACGGTGCTTGGCGGGAAAAATAGGGACGGTGCTTTAATCTGTGACAGTAGTATTGACATGAGGTTGTATTTTTGTA
>CAZALG010000388.1:0-1618 GCA_964485935.1 uncultured bacterium
CAGCAATACTCCTAAAACAGTAACAAGCAGCATAAAAAGAAAGGCCATAACAGGTGAGAATAAACCATAGAAAGCTGACCCGGCATAAAACGAGAAATATAGAATTACAATCCCGCAGCTTGAAATACCCAGAGCATAGGTTCCGTATTTTTTTGTCAGTTTCTCTCCCAAATAGAGCAACCCGATACCTATTAACCAGCCTATAGAGATTCTGTGCCAGGGCCCGAAATATGGAAGCGTATATTTAATGAACAAACCGACACCTATAGCAAGAGCAAAAATTCCGATAACGTGTAAAACATTAAACCAGATTCTTTCCTGGTCGGCTGTGGAAACCGGGGTTTCTTCTGTTTCTATTGTTTCTTTCGGAGTCTCAGGTGTAAGAACTTCTTGTTCTTCTTTTATTTCTTCAGGTTTTTCTTCTATTAGATAGGCTGCTTCTTCTTTCTTTCCTTCCGGGATTTTTCTTATTAAGGGCTTTTCTTCTTTTTCTCCCTTAAGAAACTGCTCGATCGAATTTAACCTGTAGTTGATACTTTCTAGTCTTTTTAATATCTCCTGAAGGGAATCATCTTTCTGATTCATACTGCCCCCTTTATTTCCTTATATATCATATGGGTTTTTTACCAGTAAGTCAAGAGTTTTTTTCTGCTCGAGGTTTACCCTATTTGTTGCTTTTTGTTATGTTAAATTTCCCTTTTTAAGGTGCTTTTAAAAATTGTAAACCATGGATAAACCGTAATTCTTATTAATAGGATCTACCTCGGGAACCAATCTTAAGTGTGCCTCATTTATTAAAGATTCATTGTATCTTCGTGCTGAAGAAGGAGTAGTACACATATCGTATATTCCAAGTACAAGTATTAAAGCACCCCCTCCTAAAACTCCTAATCCTCCTATCATTGCAGTTTCATCCGGATGAAGTCCTTCTGCGGATTTAGACATAAAATAACCGGTTCCTAATGCTATTGCGAGCCGTATTCCAATACCTTTAAGCCCACGCCCTGGCTGATTGGCATAGAAATGTCCTGTGCTGGGACCTAAAATTAGACCGGCGAAGGCCAAACTTAAACCGAAATCCTCGCTACCTCCCGAAGAACTCGTCAACCCTATAAAAACCGGCACCGCTGTAAGGGCAAACGACCCTAACAGCGCCGTACTTCCTGATTTCAATTCATTTTGTTCACGTTCGAAATTCTCTTCGAACATAGATTCTGCTTCTGCCATAGATGGCACTATAAGAAACAACACAAAAATTAAGCTTAAATACTTTTTAAACATAGATACCTCCTTTCGGCCCATTTTTTTATTTGCGCAGCCTATAAACCTTACTAATTTTTTCATTTTTTCCTCCTCCTAATACAGAGTACTTTGTTTTATAAAGTATAATAATGATTTTTTAAGATTTGTCAAGGGGGGAGATTTTAGATTCAAGAAATCTAAAATCAATCATGGGTCTCTAGTCATGGGTCAAAAACCCCCATACGTCATAACCGCTAGAAACAGTAAATAGTACGAATAGCGCAAATATTTTATTTTTTTAACTCGAAACTTGAAACACGTAACTAATGTAATCCAGTCAAGGGGTTAATTTTATTCATGTGATGTGGGTAGTATA
>CAZALG010000389.1:0-1598 GCA_964485935.1 uncultured bacterium
ACGCGCTTTTTGCTTGGTAGAATGATCTAATAAAGTTTGGATTTCTTTAAAAGGTATGTTTTTTTCGGTTATTATCGAAATATCTCTTTTTAAAGGTGGAAATACACTTGCTTTCATGAAACGTTTTTCTTTTTTTGAATTTATGAGTTTTTTTAGGGCAAATTCCAAGCCAAAAACATTGCCTTTGCAAACTTCTTGATTGATTAGTCCAAACGAACCGCAAACTTTTCCACCCGATGCTACGCTTAAAGCTTGTTCTTTTATGAATAATTGATTTTTGCAATCTTGAAATGAGTAATCTAAGATTTTTATTTTTTCAAGAAAAGCTTCAACCAAACCTTTTATATCGTAAAAATCCACTTTACGGTCATTCTCGTACCAATTTTTTAATGTGTATCCTCCTATAACACCTCCTACGTTTTCCTCTTCTTCTTTTTCCTTAGTGAATACTCTTCCGACTTCAAAAATTTGGACGATTTCTTCACCTCGATTAAGATTTCTTTTTACATTTTCAAGAAGACCTGGTAAAAGACTATTCCGTAGAATTCCTTTGTCACTCCACATAGGATTTTCAAGATAAATAGCTTCTGTTTTCTCCCCGGAAGCCCAATATGGTTCTATAAAAGGAATGTTTATGGCTTCCCAGAAACCTAAACGGACCATTATCTTCTTAATTTCAAGAATTTCTTTGTTTTCAACCCAAACGGGTTTGCGGTTTGAGTATCTAAATCTAAGTGGTATGTTATTATATCCGGCAAATCTTCCGATTTCCTCAATTAAATCTTCCTCTATTTCTAAATCATTTCTGTAAGAAGGTATTGATACTTCTGCTTTGTCTTCAGTTTTGCTGTTTACCGTAAATCCTAAATTTTGCAAAAGATTTTTGCTTTTCTTTTTTCCGACAGTCATACCAAGAAGATTATTTACCTTATCATAAGAAAAAGTAATCTTCTTTGAGGTTTTTGGATTAGGATTTGTATCAATAATTTTTCCCATTAATTTTCCGTCTGCGTATTTTTTGAGAAGTCCAGTAGCACAGTAAGCAGCGTAACCAACCATATACATGTCGGCTGTTCGCTCAAATCGATAAGAAGATTCAGTTGAGATTTTCAATCTTCTTGAGGCGTTTCTTATTAATGAAGGTTTGAAAAAAGCTGATTCGAGTACGATTCTTTGTGTATCTTCCGAGATACCAGATTCCAAACCACCCATTATTCCCGCAAGAGCAATTGGTCCTTTATTATCAGCTATAATAAGGTCTTCTTTTGATAGTTCCTTATCAGTTTCTTCCAGAGTTACTATTTTTTCTCCATCTTTAGCCCTTCTTACTGTAATTCCTCCCGTGATTTTATCGTAGTCGAATGCGTGTAGAGGTTGACCAGTTTCTAATAATACGTAGTTGGTAATATCTACTACGTTATTTAAAGGGCGAATGCCGCACTTGTCCAGTCTTTCGGAAATTATAGAAGGGGAACTACCAATTTTTATATTGTTCAAAGGACTTGCGGTATATCTGGGACAGTCTTCTTTTGACTCAATTGTCACGTTTATTTTCTTATTTTTGTTTTCGCACTTGAACTTATATTCGATACTTTTTC
>CAZALG010000390.1:0-1580 GCA_964485935.1 uncultured bacterium
GGGTTAAGATTTACCCGTTGCTTTGGTCAACAAGCTCAGAGTCAATTTCAACTCCACTGAATCTCTATTTGACTAAAAAGTACGCTCCCTGGGTAAAGTCATCCGTACGGCGTTTTGTAATCGGCGTAGGCAGTTACATGAATATTAACGGAACTTTAATTTGTATCTATGTATTAGGAGGGGTTGTTCTTAAAATATTAGGTGTTAAAGTCTCTTTCGTAGAGTGGCTGTTGACTATTCCTGTTGTATTATTGATTAGTTATGGTGTTCCAGGCATACCCGGCGAATTGGTAATGTTTGCCGGCCCCTTGGCTACCTTATTAAATCTACCTCCAAACATCTACCCCGTATTTTTAGCTGTATACCTTGGTCTTCAAATTGGTCTACCTGATTCTTTTAGAACGGGAAATAATTCTACAGATGATTATCTATGTAGTATTATTATAGATGATATTTATAAAAAGAGATTCGCAGGCGAAAAGATCGAGCCTGTGGAAGAGCTGGAGGATAATAATGTTTAAGAATAATGAAGATAAGGTCGTGGATATGAACATGGAGCAACAAGTTAACTCGCTGGAAGGGCGTGTCATAAAAGAAATATTTAAAAACGCCAATACAATTGCTCCTCTTCACCAAACTATTTCTTCTCCGAGAGGAGATTATTTTCGCAGGAGGCTTTTGCAGCTGCTTGGGACCGAAACTAATATATCAGAAATTGAAAAATTGAGATCTGAAGCAAAGCTCCAGGAATCACAAAGGCACATAAATAAACTATTAGAATTACAGCTTATTGAATTGAGTAGGGAAGGCAGTTATAAAAGAACCGAAAGAGGAGAAAAAGCTGTAAATGCTTTAAGGGCATTAGAGACTGAATTAGGAAAAGAAGATGCGAGAAAGATTTTTGCAGCTTTCTTAGGCCCTAATTCCATCAGGTTCTTTTTGCGGGTCTACGGCTCAAAAAAAGAAGTTGATTTGAAGAAGAAAGAAGTTAAATTTAGTCCCACAGAGATAGGCAAATTAAGCTTATTTCTTCCCCGTACGATTGAAGGTGTAGCAGCGATCGACAAATCAAGCGATGCGGGGCTGCTCGTTTACAAAGAAAATGGCAATATCTATCTAGACCCTGTCAAAGCACGTAGTTTCTACAAATATTTAAAATTACTGCATCAAATATAATCATCACGTCCTCTTAAAAGTAAGACATCTTAATACCACAGTAAAGTCGTTCACAGAAATATTATCGCTTAATTTTCTCTTGGGTTGCATAGTTATTCGAGTCTCCTTTTGGATTCAGACGAGTTGATAAAATTGCTTAATGGTGATGTATGTTTTTATCGGACGTGTCTGATAAAAATAAAATTAACCAGTAATTGCTGATGTTTTTATCGGAAACAGCCCTCCTAAGAAATAAAGTTTTTTGGCGATTGTGCCGATTAGTTTATTATAAATAGGGGCACTTTGCGCGAAGATTTATTGGTTCAACAAAGTAACACTATGAATTCTTACGATAAAGTAAATCCTCTAAAACCTGAAACCATAGAATTAAAACTTCCTGCCAAGGATGAGTACATGAATGTTGT
>CAZALG010000391.1:0-1570 GCA_964485935.1 uncultured bacterium
GCAGAGCACCGCCCTTTTAAGGCGGGGGTCGAAGGTTCGATTCCTTCACGACCTATAAAATAATTCGGGAGGAAAGGATAAATTTGCTTAACTATTTTCATGATAAAGAAGCCTTTATAGAAGAACTTTCCTTAGTTGGAAAAAATAAGGGAGAATTAGTAGTTAAAGAAGGCAATCCCGGAGAACATATGTTTATTATAATAGAAGGCCAGGTAAAAGTTATACTGAAAAGAGGAAAAAGAGAAATTGTTCTTGCAACTCTGGGTAAAGGTAATTTTTTCGGAGAGATGAGTCTGTTTGGAGGTAATCCTCGCAGTGCGACGGTACAAGCACTATCGGATTTAAAACTATTGAAAATAACACGAGAAGATATCAATAGATTAAGTAATACAAATCCTAAATTATTAAGCGAGTTTACTATGGGTTTGTGCACCGAATTGTGCCAGAGAATTTCGGAGACAAATACTTCATTAGAATCTTATTATCATATAAATAGAGCAACCTTAAGGAATCCTAAATTTAGAAACTTTTTACAAAAAATTTGGAATGAAAAGGAGGAATAAATGTTGGAAACGTTACTTTTATTAATTGGCTTTTCATCTTTCAACTCGGGCAGTGGGACATTTAATCTTTACTCTGCCAGAACCCTTCCGTATGCGACTCTTAATTTTAATGCGAGCCTCGGCGGGGCAGCGCAGGAGTTTGGTTCGTACAAACACATCATCGCTAATTCGAAATTCGGTTTTACTTACGGTATTATAGATCCTCTCGAGATATATCTGGGGACTACAGTATACGGAAAACACGCGTACAGCGGTGGTATCTTTGAGGATGCCGACGATGAATTCGGCTGGCAGAACCTATATGGTGGTATAAAGTTTTATATACCTGCTATTGGATCAATGTTAGAGGGAGATCAATCTTTCAAGTGGCTGGTTGGAGCGCACCTGGGAACAGCATTTAACCCCTTTGAGCCTGGTAATAGTAGCGAAATAGTAGGCGATCCCAATTATTTTAGTCCTACGTATAAATACAGTCCGGATTTGATGATAGATCTCTTAAATGATTTTGAGATTTATCCTCTCCTTGCTCATATAAATGTAGGCTACGTTAAAAAAGGAAACATACAACCCTCCGGAGTCGAAAGGCCGGCTTTAATACGTTTGGGAGCAGGATTTGAAATAGCAGCAGGGCCATTTACTCGTTTTGTTTTCGAAGCAAAAAACATAAGACCTGAAGAAAATTTACAGGACACGCTAATTGGGACTTTTGGTATCAGATTTGTGGTACCTAAAAAGTTCTCATTCGATATAGCGGTTGACCACGCTTTTAATGATTCAACCGACTTTGTACCTGATTTAGCGTTTGATTCAAAGGGCCAATGGAGATTCAAAGTAGGATTTACTTTACAGAGTACAATAATAGAGAAGAAAAAGGAAGAGGAACCCAAGAAGGGAACATTAGTTCTAACAGTAAACGATATATCAACAAATGAACCTTTAGTCGCGGCGGTAAATTTCAAGGATTCTCCACTTAGTTATGAAACCGGAGAGGACGGGAAGGTTACAAT
>CAZALG010000392.1:0-1508 GCA_964485935.1 uncultured bacterium
CCAATTGTTAAAATCAATATTATCATAAAGATTCCTCCTTTAATTAATTTAAAAACAAAAAGTTAAGATAAAAGACATTTATTATTCCTCTCAACACCCCTTTCCAATCCTGCTATCTCCTGCCCAAGTAAATTATAGAGAAACAATTTTACCTCCTTACTGTCATAGTATTACATAGATATATTAAGATATTTATTATATATTATAATAATTCTATTATATTAAATTATATAAATCCTGTCAAGTGATAATTTTTGCTCCGTAATTTCCCATTATAAAATAACAACTCAGGAAAATAAATAATCTTTTCGTTTTTTCCTCTTAGTATTGTTATAATATCTCATTTTTTTACAATGGGAGTTTCTCGAAACCAATCAAAATCAACAAAACCGCCAAGTTCTTTTGTAGCGTAATTAAAAAGACAGAATTTGTTTCCCGTAAAAACAGTAAGTTTGAATTGCATTTGCATTTCATTTCCAATCTTTATAAATGACTTATTATCCAGACTATAAGAAAATCTGGCAGTGCCGGTACCGGGAACCGCCTCTCCACCGTAATACATTGCAGCGCCGGAACCATAAAACGGTTCAGCCCGAAGATAGATTGTAGAAGCGTCTAGTGCTACTGAATCAACGGCTTCCCCATTGTTGACCATGATAACGTAATTCTGTCCGTTTATTTTCTTTATTCCAATGTATGCATAGGGGTCCTGAAAAATAGCCAAACCGGCAATATCGCCTTCTTTCATATTTTCAAAATCCATTTTGACGGTACCCACCGTAGCTGTTGAATCCGAATAGTAAGCAAACATTCTTTGGGTAAGTGTATTACGGGCTTCGGTTAAATTTTTTACTACTTTTACTGTTTCCAGCCGCAAAAATCCGGGATTTTGTGTCAGTGACCATTTCGCAGGGTCAGGATTATGATTCCAGCCCCATTGCATACCCAATTCAGTATCATCAAATTCATCAGAAGTCGGGAAAGTCTTAATCGGGTATTCTTTTCCTACATCTGGTTTTTTGTAAGTTACAACTGCTTTTCCGTTTACTCCAACCATTGGCCATCCGTCCTTCCAGGTTACGGGTTGCAATGAAGGAAATCGTCCGAATGGGCCGCTGTCAACAAAGAGCATAGTCCACCATTCGCCGGTTTGCGTTTGTATAAGAGCTCCCTGATGTATTCCATAATTTGGGCCTTTTGTGGTATCCCTGATTACCACCTTTTGTTCATACGGTCCGTATATATTTTTTGAACGAAGTGCTACCTGGAATCCGTCCAAGCCTCCATACGTACAATACAGATAATAATAACCGTTGATTTTATATACATGAGCGCCCTCTAGTCCTTTCCGAATATCACCGGTATAAATCAAAACATCTTCACCCTTTGCTTTGAGATTCGAATCTATTTCGGTGATACTGATTTCGCAATATCCATGAGCAACATATATTTTTCCATCATCATCAAAAAACAAACCGGGATCATAAAATCCTCTCGGTAAATGTGTA
>CAZALG010000393.1:0-1504 GCA_964485935.1 uncultured bacterium
GTCAGCCTCTCTGTCTGCGGCGGGCAGTGTTCGAGCCTTCGCAATCTTCTTTAAGGAATTAAAATTTGTTTTTTCGGCACCCTCTTTAAAAAGGAATTAACATCTTCTTGCTCAGTCTCATCCACAGCTTGCGTACGCAAGCGCAAGCCGTATTACCCCACCCTGTATAAGTTATTTGCTTAACCTTTATGCCTGTGGGGGTTGACTCTTTTATCTCCTATGGTAAAATTTAAATATATGAACTTTTTGGAGTATGAAATTGATTAAACAGGGTGATAAACAAGATCTTTTACAACAAGACATGAGAGAATATATACATGATAAATTAGGACATGAGCCGTGGGTTACGGTATATTCCCGTGAAGAAATACATGATCTTAACTATACATTATTTTATTGTGCTCTTATACCAAATGATAAGGTAGATCTCGTACTTAAAAAAAGCTCGTGGGACATACGTCTTGGTTATGGTATGCCTGGCTGTTCGGAAAAATTTGATGGCGATTCAAGGATTACTAAATATCATCGTTTTGGAAACGATAGTGGAATTGAACCACTTGTAATTTCAAGATATTTCTATGGAATCAAGGACGGATATAAAGAAATATCAGAAGAATTCCGGCTTTTTCATAACCTCTATCATAATCGTAAAGATAATAAATATATCAAGATTGATGATTGTGGTGAGGAAGAAGAAGCAATTATAATAAAAGAAAATCAAGTACAGATTAGATTAAATCTACTAAAACAATTTCTCGCGCTAAAAGAAATGCATTTAGCATTGTATTTTTCTATTCAAAAGTGCTCAAGAAAATCATTGAAAGAGCTTAACTTACAAGAATTAAACGATGAAATAAGGAAAGAAAATATCTCATATAATTTTTATATATTGGAAGAAAGTTCTCCTATAGAGGGATTTAAAAGTTTTTCAGAGATATTAGGGAAGAAACTCATCCCCGGAATAGCAAAAGAAAATTGTAAAATATGGTCTTGTGAAGAAGAAAAGGAATTTGAGAAATTTATCATAGGGTATGATAAGAAAGGAGAACCAGTAGAATACACTTGTAATCCTGATTTACTTGCTAACAATTTTGAAGCCAATCCAAAAACACCTCGCTATCTAACTCCAGTTTTTTTTAGAAGAGACGTATTACTGAAATATTATTCCAATCCAGACAAATATACTGTAGAAGACAATATATTATGGTGTAAGGGTTTATGGAATTTAAGGATTGATAATAACCATGAAACATACGTAATTGTATTTCTTGGTCACCTAGGCGAGGATTTACCATACGGAGAACAGGGGTACTGGAAAAGTTCCAACGTACCCCCTGAAGGAAATATAAGCAAAGTATTTTTTAAAAGAAGTATATTGGGAGAATTTGCAGATCCCAAGAGAAGTGATTTATTGTTCAAATATAAGTTTAAGCAATTCAGTGAAATTTGGAAAGAAAACTTCGGATGGTATCTTTTTAAACAGTTACAAAACGAGGACAAATAT
>CAZALG010000394.1:0-1502 GCA_964485935.1 uncultured bacterium
AGATTGTCCTATATCCAGGTTAGAAATGTCCACCACTATTTTTTCAGGTATGTCCTTAGGTAAACACCTGATTATCAAATCTCTATGCTCTATGTTTAATATCCCGCCTTCTTCTACACCTTTAGGGTTACCTTCGAATTCGAGTATAACATGGACGTTTACTTCTTCATTTTCATGTATGTGTTGAAAATCTACATGTAGTGGTTTTTCAGTTAAGGGGTTTCGACTAACCTCGCGCATTAACACCTGCAACTTTTTACCTTCGTAATCAAGGTTTAATAATGTTGCTTCCGAGTGCAGCTTGTGCAAAACGTCGGTTAATTCTTCTTCCTTGACCATTATTGGTTTACTTTTTTCTCCATGACCATAAATTATGCCAGGAATCCATCCTTCTTTTCTGAGATGTTTAACTTCCCTGGTCCCTAATTCTTTTCGTTCTTTTACTTTCAACTTCTCCTCCTAGTATTGCATCTTCTTATATAAAAAGTGATGACACAGATTTGTTCTCGTGGATTCTTGTTATAGCTTCACTTAAGAGTTTAGCTACAGAAACCACTTCTATTTTTTTGCTCTTCTTGTCGCCCATTGGGATTGTGTCCGTGACAATAAGTTTATCTAGCGCTGAAGATGTGATCTTTTTTACTGCTTCGCCTGAGAGTACCGGATGTGTTATATATGCGTAAATTGTTCTGGCTCCCTGCTTTTTTAATTCATTTGCTGCTTTCGTTAAGGTGCCTGCTGTGTCTACAATATCATCGATGATTATAACATTTTTATCCTTTACGTTACCGATTATATTAACAATTTCGCACTGATTTGGCTCAGGTCTTCTTTTATCGACTATTGCTATGGGTATATCCCTATTGATTTTCTTTGCTATTGCTCTGGCTGCCTCAACTCTTCCAACATCAGGAGAAACTATGACGGTTTTTTTGTAATTTAGATTTAGTTTTTTTATGTGTTTAACCATCACCGGTGTTGCAAAAAGATGATCTACTGAGATATCAAAAAAACCTGTTATCTGGGGTGCATGTAAGTCCATTGTTAGAATTCGATTGGCACCTGCTTTCTCGAATAAATTTGCGAACAGTTTTGCTGAAATAGGGACTCTGGGTTTATCCTTTTTTTCTTGTCTACCGTAACCAAAATAAGGTATAACAGCATTTATCCGCCCCGTTGATGAACGACGTAAAGCGTCTATTATAAGTAAAAGCTCGATAATATTCTCAGCCGGAGGATTTGTTGATTGAACAACAAACACATCCCTTCCTCGAACGTTTTCTTTTATTTGAATGAAAATCTCGCCGTCCGAAAATTTCTTCTTTTCAAGAGAAGACAAAGGCTTATTTAAACATTTGCTAATACCTTTTGCAAGACTTAAACTTTCGGAACCTGAGAAAACCTTTAATTCCATTATTACTTCTCTCCTGGGGCGGTAGGATTCGAACCTACGAATGCGAGACCCAAAATCTCGTGCCTTGCCGCTTGGCGACGCCCCAAAT